>JARBAW010000124.1 GCA_029237505.1 Nitrososphaerales archaeon | reverse complement strand
GAGGTAGTTGAATGTCCACTACATTCATGGCATTATAACATACGCACTGGAGATCTATTAGATTATCTAGAAGGAGTTAAGTTAAAAACTTACAAGATTGATTTAAAGGGTAAGGATATCTATATAGACGTTTGAATAAATTGTTGGCAACTGACATTACTAGGTATAATACCTAATTTGAAAATATTTAACAAACTCTCTGATACTTTTGAAGATATCGGTACTAACGATGATAATAAGATCAGGATGTATGTTTGCGGTATTACTGTTTATGATGATTGCCATATTGGACACGCTAGAACCATTGTTATTTTTGATGTGCTAAGAAGATATTTGAAATACAAAGGTAATCAATTAGTGTATGTACAAAACTTTACAGATGTAGATGATAAAATAATCAACCGTGCCAAATCAGATGGAATATCCGCAGAAGAAATCTCTTCGAGATATATTTCTAGTTATTTTGATGACTTTTCTGAATTAAATGTTGTCAAAGCAGATTTTTATCCAAAAGCAACAGATCACATAAATGAAATAATAAATGCAATCAATATTTTAAAGAAAAAAGATCATACCTATACCACGCTCAATGGAGTGTATTTTAGAGTAAGATCATTTCCGAACTATGGTAAACTTTCAAAAAAACGAATAGATGAGCTTGAAGAAGGCACTAGGATTGAAATTGATAACTTAAAAGAGGATCCTTTAGACTTTGCTCTCTGGAAATTCTCTTCAGATGTTCCAAATTGGGATAGTCCCTGGGGAAAAGGAAGACCTGGTTGGCATATTGAATGTTCAGCAATGGTTTCAAAGTTTTTGGGAGATGAAATAGAAATTCATGGCGGTGGAACGGATCTTGTATTTCCTCATCATGAAAACGAAATAGCACAATCTGAAACAATCACAGGCAAAAAATTAGCTAAAATATGGATGCATGTTGGTATGATTACAATTAATTCAGAAAAAATGTCAAAATCACTTCGAAATATGGTAATTCTTAAAACTGCATTAAAAAAATGGGGTTCAAACGTTCTAAGATTATACCTTATTTCTTCTCAATATTCAAAGCCAATGGACTACAATGACGACATTCTACAAGAATCCATGCAAAAATGGAGACAGATAGAACACTGTATTTATGAACTGATAACAACAAAGAATAGTGCAGAAGGGTTGCATGAATTTGAGGATCAGTGCAAAACCTTTCAATCCGAATTCTTGACTGCATTGGACAGTAACTTGAATACTTCTTTAGCATTAACAACTTTTATGAAACTAGTCTCATATGTGAATAATTTGAGTTCATCTGAAAAATTAACAGTAAGTATGGCGGACAAAGCGTTACCGATATTGTATATTATGATGGACATTATTGGTCTAAAGATTATGGTAATTGATAAAGATGTAAAGTTACAGATTGAACAAATGATCGAAAAAAGAAATATTCTTAGATCGCAAAAGAAATTTCAAGAGGCCGATTTGCTAAGAAAGACGATTTTAGAACAATTTGATGTAGAACTTACCGATCACAATAACTATACATCATGGAAAAAAAAGGAAGTTATCGGATTTGAAAGCGCAATTTAAGACTCAAGTCGACTAGATGAATTTGGTTTCCTTTTAGGCAAGAATGATTTTTCCTAATGATATGTGATATGTGATAAACTTTTATTTGTTCATTTAAGAAAATAGACTTTAATGAAAAAGTATGATTTGCCTTTCGGAATAATTATGATGTCATCTTTAGTTGTGTCATCATGTTTTGTAATATCTGTTGAGCTCATGGGTGATGCTAACCAAATTTCTGCCGAATCTACTATATCGGCTTTACAAAATCAAGAACAGACAGCAAATAATACTACACTGAAAGTTTTTATCGATTCGCTCCGTGGCTTGGTATCAAAATCGACTGAACTTACTGGCAAATATCAACTGGAACTCGGAAAGTGGGCGACAAAAGAAAATGATAATTTAACGATGATTTCCATAACGGATAATTACCTGCCACAGTTTGAGGCTCTTAAAATTGAGGCCAGTGATTTGGCAGTACCATTCGAGCAGGAGAATATCAAAGATTCATTTATCAAATCGATAAGTTCAGAAGTCTCCAGCTATGAACATTTTAAGAACTATCTTATTACTGGAAATACTACTGAAAATGAAATATCCAATAATGAATTTTCATTGGCGTTTCAATACGAACAGGTATACGCAACATTTCTTTTGAAAAATCGTTGACATCAAATGATGAAATTTGATTTGGAACACAGCTATATCCTTATTTGTGCACTTTTGTTCAAACGAGGTTTTAGTGTGAATTTTTTTAAAAGCTTTTTTTGGAATTTTTCAATCATTTCAATTCCTAGAGGCATGTTACTGTTTGTTACTATATTATTTCTAGTAATGGAGGGTACGGGCTACTCTCAAGGAACTTTCAGTGTTCTAGAACAGAACAAGGTGGTTGACCAAAATGGCTTTATTCACTTATTCGGTGAAATAAGAAACATTTCAAATGAAACGCAGAAAACAATTACAGCTCACTCAGATTTCTATGATAAGAATGGACTTAACATAGGTAACGCTAGTGGAATAGTATCATTGAGGTCATTAAATATTGGAGACACATCTCCTTTTGAGATAGTATTCCTGGACAAAAATCATAATAACCAAATCTTCAATTATACATTAGGTTTTACTAGCGAGATTGGAGTGAATAAGCCAGATGATCTGGTAGTAACGTCTATGAAGTCGAGACCAGATATATTTGGATACTACTATGTCAGTGGGAGAATTTCTAATATGGGTATCGATACAGCTACAAATGTGCTTGCAATTGCATCTTTCTTTGACAATAATGGGAAGATGATTGGGCTTTCAAGCGCAATCGCCGAGCCCAGTAACATGACTTCACATTCTACATCAAGTTTTACAGTTGTTATGGACGATAAACTTCATTCATCAAAAATTAAAAATTATTCATTAATAGTTGATTCAGATCAATACACGTCCAAATAATATGATTTTGTTGATGGTTATGATGAACCGTGCAGACATAGATTTCCTTCCCTGGTCAATGCAATTGTCCAAGAATCATTGGGCTACAGAATTATATTATGCTTATATTAATTGTATGATATATGGAAATATTTGAACCGTCAATTTTCCTTGCAATGTTTCCGTATCTATTTATTGGCAGCTTTCCAGTTTTCGGATTAATATTAGTTACAAAGTGGATGATAGACGACTTTAAGAAGAAACGTAAATTTACCTTGAAAATTTAGCCAAAACAACCCTCGCGTGCGGTTGAGGATTGCCTTTCATGTGTTTTGTAATTTAATTGTCATGAAGATATATATCACATAATACAATAATGATGTGTATATGTCAAACGAAGGCCCACGAAAGTGCGCATTGTGCGAAATTACATTACCCATCGAGAATGCAATAAGTATCTGTGAAAATTGCTTAAAGAATGCGGATTGTTGTGTTGGTTTGGAAAATTTGAGGGAATAGATTAGTTTCTATTCGGCCATTTTTAAGGTATCACTAATAGTAATGATGCCTGTGACTTCTCCCTTTCGACTCACAAGTACGCATTTGGCGAATCGTACGAGTGGGATAAGAGCCTTGGCAGGGGTGGCTATGTCTACAATTGGCGGAGGCGGTTCCATTATCTGTAAAATAGGCACTTGATGAATATTTTTCTTGTCATCACTCTCAAGCACCCTTCTAGCAAGGATATCTTCACTGACTAGTCCTACAATTTTTGATACATCTAATACCGGGATCTGACTGATAGAATTTTTCATCATTTTTTCAATCGCTATTTCTAATTTCTCATCCTTTTGGACTGAAATAACTTCATGGCTACAAATATCTCCGGCTTTTAATGAAGTTTTTCCTTCTTGAGAACTGAGTACTTCAAATATTTTCTTAGCCGTATCGTAACTTGGTTTACATCGTCCTGATTCAATTTGATTTATCATCGAAGTACTGATTCCCGATAGAGATGCCAATTCTCGTTGGGTTAAACCCAACCTTATTCGCCCCTGCTTAATATAATCAATTCTCGGAAGCATTTACAAATTATCTATGTTGATTTCATATTTTTATAGTAATAGTATGTCATTCAAAAACACAGTCCAGCCTGCGATGTGGCTTAACCTTATATTATATTGGCCTGAAAATGACATACTATTAGAAATGAGCCAAGACACCCACAAGAAAAAGTGGGATTCTGTGAAGAGATACAAACTAACTAAAATGTTAAATCAGCTGTCAAACATTACCGGTCATGGGACAGAATTAGTTACTGTGTATATCCCTCCACGAAGACCAGTTTTCGAAGTCATAGGCCAACTTAGAAATGAATCAGGTACAGCATCTAATATTAAATCAGATTTAACTAGGACTCATGTTCAGGATGCTCTCAGTAAGACTGTGGAGCATTTGAAATTATTCAAGGAAACACCTGAAAATGGCCTTGCTATTTTTTGTGGAGCTATTCCCAATAATAAGGGAATAGGAAATGAAAAAATAGAACTATATTCAGTTTTGCCCCCAAAACCCATTCAAATCAATCTATATCGATGTGATGATCATTTTTGGACGGATCATATCAAGGACATGCTCCGGGATGAAAAAGTGATAGGACTCCTTGCTATTGATAGTCAAGAAGCTGGATTAGGGATTCTCACAGGCGATAGATGGGAGGTGATTGATACTTTGACATCTGGTGTAGCTGGAAAACATCGCCAAGGAGGTCAATCGGCAAGAAGATTTGAAAGATTGCGAGAAAATGAGTTAAATGAGTATTTTCACAGAATTGCGGAACATGCACAAAAAATCTTTATTGATGAAAACAAAATTACTGGTTTGATAGTTGGAGGCCCGGGTCCAACTAAGGAGAACTTTTTGAAGGAGGAGTATCTGGATTATAGATTACAAAACAATGTACTTGCGACAATAGATAGTTCCTACTCTGGGAGCGAAGGGATTAGAGAATTATTGGAAAAGGTAAACGAGCAAGGAATAATATCTGAGTACAGACTACTTGAAGAAAAGAAATTGATAAAAAAGTTCATGAGTCAAGTATATTCTGATGAGGGGCTAGCAGTATATGGCATACATGACGTTGTGAACATGCTAAAAAGTGGCATTGTAGACACTTTGATAATTACTGATGAAATTCCATACATGCATATAGAAATCAGGTGCAATAAATGCGGAAATAGTGAGGAAAAGTACGTAGATAGAGCAAACTTGATAAACGTAAAACAGGAAGAGATATCAAAATCATGTCCCAAATGTGGAAGTCAAGATAGGGAAATCATAGATCAAGATATTGTTGATCAGCTTGAAGAATTATCTGCCAATATTGGAACCAAGTTGGAGGTCATTTCATCAAAAACCGAAGAAGGCGCACAGTTGGGAAGCCTGGGGAACATAGGGGCACTTTTGCGTTTCAAGCCATCTCACTGATATTACTAGTCTAAGGTTATCTGGCCCTTATTCCATCTACAGTTAAAGATGCTCTTATCTTATCTGCAATCTTTTCTAATTCTTCATCTGAAATCAAATTTCTTGAGGGCCATCGTCCGTTTGGTGAATCATAACTGTATCTCGGAATTATGTGTACGTGAACATGTGGAACTATTTGGTTTGCAGCCTTGCCGTTATTTTGTCCAATATTTAGTCCCTTTGCATCAAGAGCCTTGATTATCCCTTTTGACAAGAATGAAACAGTCGAAAACAGTTTTCCTACTTGATCATCTGTCATAGTAAAAATACTCTCGTGATGGTTCTTCGGAAGCACAAGGGTATGGCCTCTGTTGATTGGATATTTATCCATAAAAGCTATGAAATCAGAATTTTCAAGTACCCTGACAGCTCCCAATTCCCCCTTAATTATGGAGCAAAATATGCATTTTGTCTTCGGCTTCAATAATAATCTCCTTGTGTTTTGCTGATTTATGTTTTTGTCGTATCTTGTTTACGTGACTTTTAAATAGGTCAAATTTTTTTCTAACTATAAATGGCTGAAACCATCGAGATAAACGAATTTAATTTGAATTTCACATTCACTTGTCCTAAGTGTGATTATAAGAATGAAGATATTTCTGCTGTAGATATTGCAAATAACAATGCTGAATGTGGAATGTGTGAAACTTTATTCAAAGTAGAAGGTATAGATAGCGTAAAGATTTTTGCACTCATAGAATAATTTGGTTTACCTTGTTGATACTTAGGTTAGTATCAATGTTATCTTAAAATACGCTTTAATCTTAATTTCAGTGATGGAACTAATCAGTAGAACTGTAGTTAGTGGCCCAGCTAGGGCTCCACACAGAGCAATGTACAAGGCGATGGGTCTGAATGATGACGATTTATCAAAACCCATTGTAGGCGTTTCATCTACCTGCAATGAAGCAACACCTTGTAACATCCATTTGGGCGATTTGGCTCAGCATTCAAAATCAGGTGTAAGGGATTCTGGTTGTACTCCTAGAGAATTTACCGCTGTTTCTGTGTCGGATGGTATTGCAATGGGGCATGAAGGCATGAAAGCTTCCCTCGTGAGCCGAGAAGTTATCGCAGATTCAATTGAGATTATGATGCGGGCACACAGATACGATGCACTAGTTGGAATTTCTGGATGCGACAAGAGTTTACCGGGAACCATAATGGCAATGGCAAGGCTCAATCTTCCTTCTATTTTTGTATACGGAGGAACAATATTGCCGGGCAATTGGAATGGTAAACAGGTGACCATCCAGGACGTTTATGAAGCTGTTGGTTCTTTTGAAGCAGGGAAAATAAACATGCAAGATCTTAAAGACCTGGAAAATGTTGCATGTCCTTCTGCTGGTTCATGCGGAGGTATGTATACTGCAAATACTATGGCTTGCATTAGTGAAGCTCTGGGAATTGCATTACCAGGAAGTGCATCTCCTCCAGCATTAAGCGAAAAGAGAAATCAAGTATGCTACGACACTGGAAAACAGATCTTTAGCCTCCTTGAAAACAATATACGGCCTAAAGACATCTTAACATTTGAAGCATTTGAAAATGCAATAGCCATTGCCAACGCTATAGGCGGTTCCACAAATGCAGTATTACATTTACTTGCAATATCTAAGGAAATTGGGGTTCATCTTGATTTGAAAGACTTTGAAAGAATTAGAAAAGCAACTCCTCACATAGCAGATACAAGACCGGGCGGAATGTATGTGATGGTCGATTTGGACAAAGTAGGAGGAGTTCCCGTCATACTGAAGAGTTTACTTAAAAAGGGATTGTTGAATGGCAATACAATGACTGTTACTGGAAAAACAATGAAACAAAATCTGGAGGGAATAACGACAAATAATTCCGAACCCGTTGTATATTCGTGTGAGAAACCTCTACACCATGAGGGAACCCTAAAGATTCTAAATGGTACGTTAGCGCCTGAGGGAGCTGTGATAAAAATAGCAGGATTACAGAAAACTAAGTTTGAAGGGATTGCAAAAGTATTCAATTCAGAAGAAGACGCTTTTGACGCAATATCAAAACAAAAAATTCGCAAAGGAGATGTCATAGTCATTAGATATGAAGGTCCTAAGGGAGGCCCAGGAATGAGAGAAATGTTGGCAGTAACCGCTGCATTGGTGGGACAAGGACTTGGAGCTGAAGTAGCAATGATAACGGACGGAAGATTTTCTGGTGCGACGAGGGGATTTATGATTGGTCATGTTTCTCCTGAAGCAATGGTTGGAGGACCAATCGGACTGGTAAAAAAAGGTGACAAGATCAGTATCGACCTTGACAAAGGCAAAATTGATTTAGACATTAGTCGAGTTGAGCTAAATAGGAGAAGAAAAGACTGGAAACCCTTAAAATCAAAATATAAGGATGGTGTTTTGGCAAAATATAGGCTTCTTGCAAGATCTGCATCAGAAGGTGCCGTAACAATACCGCAATTCAAATAACCTTAGTCGTGCGTTACCATACCAGGAATAACTAGATAGTCATGATATTTGTCAATAAGACTAGTTTCAAGAGCCTCTTCCTATTGAC
Source organism: Nitrososphaerales archaeon (assembly GCA_029237505.1). GTDB lineage: Archaea > Thermoproteota > Nitrososphaeria > Nitrososphaerales > Nitrososphaeraceae > TA-21. The sequence goes on along the minus strand of JARBAW010000124.1, from coordinate 10,875 downwards.
AATAATCGCTATTTCTATAATTTCTGTTGCATTTTTTTTATACAGGTACGAATCTGTTACTGTCAACCTTTTTCCACAAAACTCTGACTTAACTTACATGGGAGTATTCAACAACGCGACCAGCTTGGCAGAACTAGGAAATACTTCTAATTCACTTGGATTGACAAATATGTCAAACAGACAAGCAAACACATCGACTGTTACTGGAAATAACAATACCATATCCACCATAGATGATATTGTTTCTCTGAGTAACCCTGTTGACACACTTACACGAATGATAGTAAATATATTGGAGAATTCATCAATTGCAGATACTCAAAATGGTAAAGATCTTGGACTAAAGAACTTTTATGCGTTGGATGGAGATTGGAATTTAACAATAAGAGGAGATGAGTTTTCAAATTTCACTGGTAGAATTCTCCTTAATAATACGCTAAATAATATCACCAAAATATATGATATTAAACTCGCTACCTTTACGCCTAGTAATATCACATACCAGGCATCGAACCAGATATTAAAGATAAAAGGTACAGGAAATCTCACATCTGACGACCAGACAAACAGAGTTCAATTGTTGATAATCCTCTATAAGAATGAGAATATCTACGTTGTATTTGCATCCAAAACCGAAGAGAATCTTTTCAATAGTTTTCTGATACACGGAAATATTTTGGACAGAAAATTTGAATATTGATTTTTGATTTATTCGGCCCCAATCAAACCTATCAGGTCAAATCCTTCAGAGCTCTTGGAGCTAATTTCTGCTATTGAAATTAAATGCCCATCTGGGTCTTCTATTATTGCATGTTTGCCAAATGATTCGTCTGTCGGTTCCTTGAAAAACTCTACTTTCTTGTCTTTCAAATTTTTGGCTACAGATTCCAAATTACTTACCATAAAGCCTACGAGAACACCTGAGTTTTTTGTTCTTGTCTTATTTTTGGATGGATGCAATGCAACGACGGTTCCGCTTGAAAAGAATTCTACCCATTCAGGAGAAGTATTTTTTACCGGTAATTCGAGCACGTCGCGATAAAACTTGATCGATTTTTCCATGTCGCTGACCAGTAAAATCACTGCCCCAAGTCTTCTAAATGTCAAATTACTCCAAAATAATGGACTCCGAATTAATAACTTATCGATTTTGGATTGAATTCAAACCAAGTTGGCGTAAATTATATAATATTTCAATTTAGATATGACATAAAAGTGGAAATCAAATGCTAACAGTAAAAGTTGTTGATAGTAAAGTTACATTGGTTGACTCAGACCCACCTGACGTAAATGACAACGAAATGTTGGTAAGGATGCAATCCTGTGGCATTTGCGGATCTGACTTGGAGAAGGTGTATGGAAATTACGGTATGAAATCTTCCAGAGTAGGACATGAGCCCGCTGGTGTCGTTATCAAAGTTGGTAAGAAACTGGAGAAATTCAAGGAGGGAGACAGGGTTTTTGTTCACCATCACGTAAGTTGCTATTCTTGCAGGTATTGTTTACAGGGCAATTACACCATGTGCAACAACTATCAAACCAGCAATATTGAACCATGCGGATTATCGGAACAATTTATTGTTCCAAAATGGAATATTGAACACGGAGGTGTTTTGAAGCTTCCTGATTCGATAACTTATGATGAAGCGGCTCTGATTGAACCATTTGCGTGTTGCATAAGAGGGCTACATAAAATTTCAATAAAGCATGGAGATAATGTGGCGATTCTAGGAGCAGGCCCAACTGGGGTGATGCATACCTTGCTTGCCAAATTCTGGGGAGCCAACAACATTGTAGTTTCTGACGTCAATGATTTCAGATTAAAGTTTGTCGAAAAATATGGAGTCACAACGGTGAATTTGAAGAGTCAAAATTTAGAAGAAATTGTCAACAGTCATACTGAAGGGTTAGGCGTTGATGTTACAGTAATAGCAACAGGGAGTATTAAGGCGTTTGAAAGTTCACTCAAGATAACTCGTAGAGGTGGAAAGATACTTCTTTTTGGAGTTCCCTCGGTTGGCTCAAAATTTGACATAAATTTGAACGCTATTTATTCGAATGAACAAACAATCATATCCAGTTATGGTGCCTCAGAAATAGAAACGAATCAGGCACTATCATTAATGTCAGACAAATCAATAGATCTTTTACCACTTGTGACACATCGTTTTAAAATAAAAGAATCCAATAATGCATTTCAGTGTGCACACGAAGGTTCAGATTCGATGAAAGTCCTGATAGTAACATCATAGGTCAGTTGATCAAAACATAAATAACTTGTATATTCTGGTAATCTACCATGGACTGGGGTTTAAAAAATCGCTTGTCTGGTATAATTAACCAACAAAATGGAAAAGGAGTCATGCTAGCAGTAGATCATGGATATTTTTTGGGCCCTACAGAAAGGTTAGAAGATCCAGAAAAGACTATTAAACCGCTTTTGGGATTTGCTGACTCTTTAATGCTTACAAGGGGCGTGTTAAGAAGATGTGTAGCCCCTGAATCTCGCGTTCCGATAGTTTTACGCGTTTCGGGAGGCACTAGCATATTAGGCGAAGATCTTTCGAAGGAAACAATAACAACATCCATTGAAGAAGCAATAAGACTCAACGCATCATGTCTTGCTTTGTCCATTTTTGTAGGGAGTAAATATGAGCATCAAACACTGAGCAATCTTTCTAAATTGGTCGATGAGGGCGAAAAATATGGAATTCCAGTGTTGGCGGTTACTGCAGTTGGAAAAGAAATGGCTAGAGATTCCAGGTATCTTGGGTTGGCCTGTAGAATCGCAGCAGAATTAGGAGCTCATTTGGTTAAGACGTACTACTGCGAAAATTTTCAAGAGGTAGTAGAAGGGTGTCCTGTTCCAGTAATTATTGCAGGAGGTAAAAAGTTACCTGAAATGGAGGCGCTAAATCTGACTTTTAATGCAATAAGGGATGGTGCGTCTGGTGTTGACATGGGAAGAAATATTTGGCAATCCGACCAGCCAGTACAAATGATTCAGGCAGTTAAATCAATAGTTCATGATGGATTATCAGTAGAAAAGGCGTACAATTCATTTCTAGTAAAGAAAAAAATTCCTTCAAGTGAATTGGAAACACTGAATACGCGATAAATTTTTTTAGTGGATTCATTTCATGTTTTAATATGTCAGAGTATGAGGGAGGTACGTTCAGATGCAAGGTGTGCGCAAAAGAATTTCTAACAAAAAATGAATGCGACACGCATTACGAGGATACTCACGGTGAAGAAGTTGCCAATATTGGTGAATAATCTGTGTAAAGGTAAGTCGCCAAAGTAAAGTCTGGCAAAATAATGTTAGATTTTTTAGTGACCAAATTAACTTAAAATCAGATCTAGTTGAAAGTTGCAAATGTGATTTTGTTTGAAATTGGTCTCTGTGCTCTTGAAGATTCAGATTTAATTTACAAGAGGAAGTTTGATGATCCGGTAGTGGAATATTCTTCCATTATCCAAGGACAGAAAAAATTCATACAGGATCTAATGAATAAATTGAGAAATTATCGCATTGTCAGAGTCAATAACAAGAGTCTAATACAGGTTATGCAAGGCGAGAGTTTTGACGTTAAACTCATGTCCGATTCTAGGCAAAATGAGATAAATCAGAATAAATTGGAATTAATGATTAAATTTGGATTAGCGGAGAATAGGGAAGAATTAGGTGAACTCCTACAAAATTTCGCAATAAATTTTTCATCTTTGAAGGTAAAGGAGACGTCAGAAAGATTGGACTTACATTTGGTACAAGCAGTCAACACTTTAGACGAGCTGGACGAAATACTAAATACAATTAGTACAAGGATTCGTGAATGGTACGGACTACATTTTCCTGAATTAGATTATTTGCTTCAAAATTTCGTCACATATTCTAGGATTGTCAGAGATGCTGGATCAAGACAAAATATCACCAAAGAACTCTTGGCTAAGCTTGAGATACCAGAAAAGAAAATTGAAATGATTCAACTGGCAATCTCAAAGAGTCAAGGAGGTGACCTACCTCAAGAGAGCTCCGACTCACTAAAAGTTTTGGCATCGCAGGTTATAATGTTATCCGAATTGAGAACGAATCTATCTACCACAATTGAAAATCTAATGGACATGCTTGCTCCAAATTTGAAGAATATTCTGACTGCAATAATAGGTGCAAGGCTTGTGGCAAAGGCAGGCAGTTTGATGAAATTAGCACAGATGCCTTCAAGTACAATTCAAATTATCGGTGCCGAAAAAGCACTATTCCGCGCATTAAAAACAGGGACCAGGCCACCTAAACATGGTCTCTTGTTTCAACATCCTTCAGTAAACTCTGCTCCAAAATGGCAGAGGGGTAAGATTGCTCGAGCATTGTCGTCAAAGATAGCTATCGCAGTAAGAATCGATGTATACCGTAACGGTGAATTAGACAGTTCATTGTTAGACAAGTTGACAAAAAGAATAGAAACTATTCAAAAAATTTATCAAGAACCTCCAAAGACAAAGGAATCTTTTGAAGAAAGGGGAAGATTCATGCATAAGAAACACAATAGGCCGATGGGTTTCAAGAGAAGAAAGATGCGTCATGAAAAACGTAGACGTCATTAGTTACGTTACCTTGAACGGAAAGGAACACATAGCTACAATCAACCTTTTGAAGGGAGTAACTCTTTATGGTGAAAAGCTTGTAACTAGAAACGGAAACGAATATAGAACGTGGGATCCATTTAGAAGTAAATTAGCTGCTGCTTTTATGAAGGGACTTAACTTTGAGTTTACTGATGTTCACAACGTATTGTATTTGGGGGCCTCAACAGGTACAACAGTGAGTCATCTGTCAGATATTGTTGGATTTTCGGGAAGGATTTTTGCGGTTGAGTCTTCGACTAGAGTCGCAAGAGAGCTCATATCAAATGTTTCATCTAAAAGAACAAACGTGATACCAATAATAGAAGATGCCAGGAAACCTAGAAATTATTTTGCAATATATGATAGGATGGATTTGGTATACTGCGATATAGCTCAACCAGATCAAACAAGCATAGCGATCGATAATTGTAAAATATATCTAAAAGAACAACGGCCAATGCTTCTTGTCATTAAGACTAGAAGCATTGATGTTACGATGTCCCCAAAGAGCGTAATCACACAAGAAATTAAGAAACTGGAGGACAATTCATTTGAAATCAAACAAAAAATAGACCTTGAACCTTTTGACAAAGACCATGCAATGATAACAGCAATTTTCCATCCAAAATAGGAATCATAAAAGATGAGTACTTGAGATTATTGACTGAGCAGGCTTCCATGACTTCCTTGCAAATGGTGGAATCTCATTTTTTTGAGAGTACCAATCTTTTACAAATCTTATTGTTTTCTTATCCGATGGATAGCCACTTCCAACATCTCCATATTGAACACGTATTTTACTAATTTCAGAATCACGTATTACCTTTGCAATAATGGAGGCCCCCGAAACTACAACGTTTAACCTGTCTGCATGATGCATAGAGACTAGTTTTGTATCATGCTTGCCAAGAAAACCAAGAATTGTTTTCTGATACCTGGACGGATTGACATCACATGAATCAACATACGTTTTGTAAGATTTCATATTTCCAATGGTAATAGCCATAGCCTCGGCCTCAAGAAGATTTAGGTTGTTCCTAAAAACATGAAAATCAATGTCTTCTATACCTATTCTGCAAATGCAGATTGATTCTGCAATGTTCAAGATATTTCCAAAAAGATTCTGTCTTTTTTTTGGTGAAAGCAATTTTGAATCCTTGATTCCACATTTGGTTAATTCTGAAATTGATCTTTTGGGTACAGTGATTCCTGCTACGATAATCGGCCCTAGTAAAGATCCCCTACCGGCTTCATCTACCCCACATATGATGTTTTTACTCCCCCCGAACTCTGATCCCTTGAGTCCAAATCAAGAGATTGTTGTTATTTTATCCTTGCCCCAAAAATCATGATATATTAGGAGCCAAAAGATACCTTACTATTTATCAGGATTGCAGCACGAAATTTCAACGATTAAAGAAGGTAAAACGATGCTCCTAGTTCCAACTTTATCACTTACTGACAACGTTCCACCAAAAAATCCTGCATTCTTTAATCCAAGTGCAAAATGGAATAGGGATATTTCAATGCTAGTATATAGAGTACAAGCATCTACAAAATACAATAAAACCTTCGCTGACGCTATATGTGGCGTAGGGGCGAGAGGATTAAGAACTTCAGTTGAAGTTCCAAAAATTGATACAGTTTATTTCAACGATCTAAATCCTGTCGCTATTGGGCTTGCTAAAGAAAGTGCGAGGTTAAACCAAGTAGAGAACAAATGTTTCTTTAGTTCTAATGATGCCTGCAAATTCTTAAACTTTGAAGAACGAGATTTCAGGAAATTTGATATTATTGATCTAGATCCATTTGGAAGTCCATCGCCATATGTTGATTGTGTTCTAAGATCAGTAAGTAATCATGGATTGATATCAATTACAGCAACAGACACTGCGGTATTGTGTGGCGTATACCCAAAAGTATGTTATCGAAAGTATCATGGATTTCCTATAAGATCAGAATATTCAAACGAAATTGGAATAAGAATTTTGGTCTCATTTGTAGCACTTACCGCTTCAAGGTTTGATTTGTCTGTAACGCCGTACTTTTGTCATAGCAATCTTCATTATATGAGAGTGTACCTAAGGGTTGAATTTGGAAATTCACTTGCAAATTCAGTTATTCAAAAAATAGGATTTCTCAAACACTGTCAAAATTGTAAACACAGACAGGTTGAAAATCTTCGTGAGCAAAACTTGAATTGCGAAGTCTGCTACAAGAAATGTAATTTGGCAGGACCGCTTTGGATAGATTCTCTTCATGATTCCAAATTTGTTGGAGCCATGCTCACACAATTGGATAATGTGGAGGATAATTCAATGGGCCTCAATGAACTAAATAGACTCAAGAAAATGATACAAATTTGTGCCAATGAGCTTGCAATACCATCATATTTTGAAACTGATACAATTGCATCCATGGCCAAAAAGAGTTCAATTTCATTGGACAAAGTGATTAGTGTTCTATCAGGCAATGGGTATGAAGCATCTAAAACAATTATGAATGACAAGGGTTTCAAAACCAACGCTACTTCAAAGGAAGTAATGAATGTCCTTTACAGATAAATAGTAATTTAGATAAAGACATTTGCAGCCTCATGGAAGCAAAATTATAGTCAAATGACATAAACGCAGTTATGAAAAAAGGGTAATATCTGATATGGAATTCTAATAAGTTCATTTTCTAACGTATGGATAACTTTTAGTTTGAAATTTATTGTATCGACAGGGGTCTTCACCATCTTCATCAATCATCCGTAAAAACTTAAATAACAAAACTCGACTGGATTGACTTATGGGTATTTATATTATTACGATGGCTATTTTGCTCGGCCTCATAATTACAGTTACCGGTTTGCATGTGGCATTCAACCAAATACATGCTCAGACTGGCAGCATGAGCACTTTGCAAAACATCGACGCCACGTATGCAGTAAGCATAGTTCCTGGAGCGGCTCAAAAAGAAAGCACCTATCATTACTACCCGCCCAAAATAGCCGTCCCTACCGGGACAACTGTCGCATGGTTTAACAACGACTTTGGGCAACCCCACACTGTAACGAGTGGAAGACCAAATTCAACGGATCAGGGATCGGAATTTCATTCAGGATTGATGCCTGCCACTGCAAATTCATTCTTTCAATTTACCTTTACCAAGCCTGGAGAGGTTCTATATCACTGTAACATTCATCCATGGAGAGTGGCATCTGTGACAGCAAGCGATGCTTTTTTTACGGGCGATGGGTTTAAAATTGATTTAGGTTCCGGAGCAACATGGAATTTAACTACTTATCCGAGGACATTGTTGAATATCCAACCACAATCAATACCATTAGATAGAACTACACCCATAGTCTATAATGTGACTATTGGCGATGGACAAACCTCAACTTTTTCGAGGCTCTTTTCTACGGCAGGGCAATCACTTCCATTAGAGTTAGTCTTGTCACAAAACAATCAAACTACTTCATACGGACCGGATTTTAGCAGCGCAGGAGCATATCACATTCAATCAGTTTTCAAGAAAGGCGCCTCATATCCATTAACCATCGAAATAGTGTCTATAAACAACGAACCGCCGCAAAATCCAATGAAAGTTGTATACCCACTAAAGACAAGTTAGCAAGACAAAATCGAGCATGATTCACAAATAAAATGGCAATGATCATTATGAGAAAAATCACGAGCAATTTTTTATAGATGGGGTTTATAGGAGTATGTTTTATTTCCTTATGGAAGGAAACAAATAGTAATTTATAGAAATAACCAGATTAAGGAACAATGATAAGGCTATTCAAATTAATCAGTATAATATTAGGAGGGCCAAAACGTGAAATTACAAGTTAAAAATCTATCTAAAAGGTTTAGGACATCCAAGTCGAAGAATAGTGAGTACGTTACTGCTATTGAAAATATCGACCTTACGATTAACGACGGTGAATTTGTATGTATAGTTGGACCGTCTGGATGTGGTAAATCTACTTTACTTAACATACTTGCGGGACTTGATAAACCAACTGAAGGAGAAATCATTCTTAATGGTCATGAGGTCGATGGAACAGGACCTGATAGAATCATGGTTTTCCAAGAGAATGCGCTTTTTCCATGGCTCAAAGTAATAGAAAATGTTGAATTTGGATTAAAAATAGCTGGTCTACAAAAGGATAAGAGACGTCAGATAGCCCTTGCACATCTTGAAACAATGCAATTGACAAAATTCGCTGATTCATATGTTTATCAGTTATCTGGAGGTATGAAACAAAGAGTGGCCCTGGCGAGGGCACTTGTTATGGATCCTGAAATATTACTCATGGACGAACCATTTGCATCGTTAGATTCACAAACCCGAGATTTGCTTTCGGTTGAATTGCAACTAATTTGGTCCAAAACCAGAAAAAATATTATTTTTGTGACTCACAACATAATGGAATCTGTATGCCTTGGTGACAGAGTCTTTGTATTCACCAATAGGCCAGGAAGGATCAAAAGAGAAATCACTATTGATCACAGGAGACCTAGACTAACGGAGGACGACGAGCTCAAGCCCTATTATAGGGAAGTGTTGGGTGAACTTAGAAGCGAAATCAATGCCGCGCGTAAACAACAATCTGACTAATTTTTCTTTAGTCTCCTGACTAGGTCCAGACCATCCTCAAAACTGTTTGGAGAACACAGAAGAACCTTATCAGTCAAGTTAGATGCATTATAAACAAATTTTTCAGGCTCATTTACATATGAGCTCCAGTCCAGACCGATGTTCTTTGCAGAGACTTCATTTCTCTTCGACGGACACATGATGCATGGTATTACGTCGATATTATATGGTTTGGACAATTCAACAATGGATTTCAAATTCTCTATGGAGCTTATGGATTGTGTTACAAATGCCCGTGGTCTTGCTTCAAGTTTTTTTTTGACTTTGATACTACTTTCTATACTGTTTGGGAATGACAAATCTAGCTTTATGAAATTATCAAAATTATGTTCAGACAGAGTCTTAATAATTTTTGTTGGTGGAATGTCGAAGATTTTATTTCCAATGACTGGTTCATCTCCCCGAAGTATAAGTATGCTATAGACTCCTGCAATAATAGAATCCGTGACATATTGGAACACTGAAATGAGGTTCTTGTCATACAGTCTGCAAGTACAGCTTATTGGTTTTGATACACCCATTTTCTTTAACATTGAAACAATCATCAAACTTGAAACTCTCGGGATACCAAGTACATTATCTGTCAAGTGAATCCCATCAACGTATTCGGATATACGTTTAGTTCTTGACAAGAAAAGATCAATATTCTTGATAATGACCTTACTATCGAAATAATTATTGTAAAGTACCTTTGGAGGATTCATTTCATAAATAACCTTAATATCCACTATTATGTCACAATGTTTATCATAATTAAATCCTTAATTTATAATCTTAAAATTTCAATTTGCATCAAAACTCCAAAATTTTCGTCTAGTGGAATTTTTTGTTTGGTTGGCAATCTAAATCCAGGTCGATTTTTGATTGTATGACGTAAAAGCGGTCAAGAAATTATTAGCGCCTTATGTTAGCAGGAAGTCAATTTTTCCAGCCTCCATGGTTGAATTCAAATTTGCAGCGGTTATGATTGCAATCCACTTGACAAATAGCAGCCCTAATGTGATCTTGATAAAAAGAACCAAGCTAGTCAAAAATCACGCTGGCGAAATTTCTTTCCCGGGAGGCAATTTCATGAAGGCCGATGTTGAAATGCTAAAGACTGCCATAAGAGAAACGAGTGAGGAGATAGGCATCAAGGTAAGAAAAAATCAGGTAATCGGTCATATTAAGGCAGAGAGAACTTTGAGTTCAAGATACGTAATATACCCTTATGTTGCAGTATTAGATTACATTCCAAAAATATCAGATACCAATTATGAGGTAGAAAAAATATTAGATGCTCCCTTATTAGACTTGCTTAAAAGTCGAGAGGAAGACATTGAACATGAGAAGGAATTTTCCATTGCTAGATTGCCTAGATTTAAATATAAAAATGAAGTTATATGGGGGGCCACGGCCAGAATTTTGGATCAATTAACTGATCCTTTCTTGGAAGCCTTTCAGTCCTGAGGAGCCAATCAAAAAATTACAAGAATCGATCCGGTACTGAAATTGATATCAATACCTCTCAATATGCGTGTACTTCAGACTTGTGTTTTCTCAAACTTCTAAATGTACCAAATTTCATGGTGCATTTGTCACATTTCCACAGGTTTACCT
>JARBAW010000123.1 GCA_029237505.1 Nitrososphaerales archaeon | reverse complement strand
TCAACATCTATGAATGGAAATCCGCTTTTGTCCATACCAAAATTCTTTATCTTGAAATCAGCAGCATTGAACTTTGTTTTCTTTGTGATCCCAAAGGCAGTTTTATATACATGAACATTATTTACGAGAAGTGAACTTCCAACTATCACAGCAAAAATCAAGACACAGCCGAACGTGCTTATCTTGGTATTATTCATACCCATCCATCGTACTATTACTCAGATATTAAAGGATTGTTTTTTTCAACTTGAGCCCAGCTATTGTGAGAATCACAACCTTCTATGATGAAGTACTTTGTAATTGTTTTTTCTGTTTCTTCTGATACTTCGTTTCTAACATATGCATTTCTTGCACGGGGATATACCAATCAAAAATTCTTTTGTGCTCTTTATCGTCAATAGATTTAGACTTAATATTTTCAATAAGAGAAATATAGTACAGGTTTTGGAAATCCTCATCCGACATTGCTACTATTGCACAGGTTGAACATATTTGAGCCTCAGATTTGGAATCAACGTTAGCCTCACATAATAAGCAATTCGATTTTTTAGTAAAGTCATCACTCACATAATTCTATATTAAACATCAAATATAACAATTGGCACAAAATTTGAAATTACATATTTTATGAACTAGTACGGGTCATGCGTTTCTGTAACTAGGATTTTGGACTATGTCGAAAAATATTTCACATTCATATGAACTATTGCCAATTTTCTAATTTGTTACTGCCATATATCCTAATCGAATGATGGGGCATCTTCCACTATTTTTTCTATTTCTTCTTGGTTTCGATGCTGGCCTTGAGAGCCTCAAGAAGGTCCTTGGGGGGTTTTGTCTCTTTCGGAGTGGAAGAAACAAATTTTTTACCTTTGCTCTTGGCCTCTATTAGCTTCCTTAATTCTTTGACATAAGTGTCGGAATAGTCACCAATATCAAATTCCTTGCTGCGATACTTTTGTACTAATACTTTACCGAGAGAAATTTCCTGTGGTTCTAATTTTGCTTTTGTGTTACTCATTTCTGGTATTTCATCGACAGGTTTCATATCATCCAGATAATTTAGGACATGCATAACAAGTCCCCTTTGATAAGGTCTTAATGCTATCACATTTTCCCTGTCCTTCAGAATTACTTTGCCTATGGCAACCAGGTTATTTTCATTTAATATTTTTACTAACAGTGCATAAGCCTTTTCGTTTCCTTTTTTTGGATCAATTGCTACGTAATAGCTGTTATCTATCAAGATTGGATCGAGTTCTTTATATTCAATAAATTCTTTAATATCAATCGAATGAGTTGTTTTTAATTTTATCTTATTAAGCTCTTCCTTTTCGAATACAATATAGTTGTCTCTTTCAATTTCGTAACCTTTTTTTATCTCTGAATAAGGAACCTCTCTTTGTTCCTCAGGGCACCATTTCTTGTATCTAATTCTATGACCGTTTTTGCATAATTGATTGAAAACATATTCTCTGCTGTTTGTTGCTGAATATAGTTTAACTGGTATATTTACAAGCCCAAATGAGATACTTCCTTGCCACAAACTTCTAGATGGCATGTATTATTACTGTGGTCAACAAAGATTATAAGAGCTTGGCACACAGATGTGTCAACCAAACCATCAATAATTTTGCCAAGGATCCGTATAACTCTTGAAATCTTTGTGAACGATGATAATATTATTGTTGATATTATTGAAAGTACTGAATTGTTGGAATCTACGGTGATAGTGGAGGTTGAATCTCTCGTACACTCAAATCCCTGAAATTCCATGTCATGTTATCAGATCTAAAAATTGCCAAAGGTCCTCCACTTGTCAATATATGATCTTTAGCCTTACCACAGTTAGCGCTGAAGAATAAAACATCTGGTTCATTAGCATACCATCCACCCTTATCAGTCAAATCGGTAACTTTTAGCCAATGGTTATTTGCTTTGTCATCAAGATAAGATTCCATCTTTACTGCCGTATTATTATTAATATTATACACAACAATTTTCCAACCAATCCACCTTCCAATAATGGGTTCCGTAACTTGTTCTTCAGCTCGTTTATTAGTATATCCTCCTGTATGCCAAATCTCCTTTGCCCAAGAAACTGTACCGTTAACATCAATTCCTCCCTTAAGAGCGGTTCCTTCACAGGGAACAGTACTATTATGCCTTCCTCCTCTGATCGACCAAACCAACGAATCATTTGGATAGTTCGATGGCAGTATTTTGGCATATCCTGTCATTTCGACATTCTTCCATTCTTCGGATCCTGGCAGCTTACCGACTTCCATTCTCACTTCTCTAACGTACGTGTCATTGTCAAATCTTCCATTTATTTGCCAAGAACCATCTAATTGCTTTGTAATATTTGACCCTGGACTAAATCCGGGGTCATCTGCAGGCCTGTCCATGTCGATAAACCATTCCCTTCCACCTGATTTAGTCGGATATATTTCCACAACTCCAAACTTATCCAATTTGGTCAGATATTCGGGAGAAGATATCCTTGCAATTGGAACCTGGTAAGAAATGGCCACAACTATGATTATAAATGGAACTATAGTGATGATTAACTTTTTTCTTTTACTCCGCATTCATCCTCAACACCATTATTATGTGATTTCTATTAGTTAATTTCTATCATATATTAAACATCTTACTAAAATATGGACCTTATTTCCTGTAACTAGTTTCTCATAATAGATTTTTCAATTTGCCATTCATCTTAAATGATTGCCCAATGCAAGCTTCTCATTTCTATTTTATTGTCAATGTTTCTAAGATATGTTTGACTGTAGGAAGGAAGGTATTAAATTTGGCACCTTCTGCACTATACTGAAAAACATAAATCTTGTTGTCTATCACCGTCCATGAATGCAATATTTCAAATGAAATAGGATTACCCATATTTGGTAATGTCGAAAATACGAGTTGATGACCTGGTCGCCCAGCGAGAGTAATTGGATCAGAACTGGATATAGTAACTTGGCCAGTCTGATTAATTGAGGATTTTGTCATATTAGTAAAGTCCTTCAGAGATATATTTTGCTCATAGTTCATTACAGCAATAGTCAATCTTGCAGGAATTGGATCGGAGAGGTTTTGCAACGGGGCATAAAATGCAGCAATTTGGTTGTATTCTGGTAATCCACTTGTGGAGAATGTCCAATTTGAGGGGAACAACATGGATATTCCATGTTGGGGATTCTTGTAAGCAATTTCGCTTATGGTATTGCCATCGGTAACATTAGATTCAAGTTGATAATCATAATTAGTCATATTGATTTTTGCTGTAGGTTGCTCTGCGGCAAAAACTGACTGTGTTGGAATTTCTAACTGGAATAAGACGGTAATGCACATACAGGTACACACACAAGTCAATAAGAATACTTCAAAAATGTGTTTCATGATATAATTATCGAGAAGTTGAATGAGGTCCTTTAATTGTTTCTATTAATCTCATAATATATCAATTTCATACATACCTCATGCGATAGATAATTAGGAATTTTAGAGGACTATCATAATGGTGGATGTATAATATAGAAAATTAATCAGGAAAAAATTTTCCTAAATTAATATTA
>JARBAW010000122.1 GCA_029237505.1 Nitrososphaerales archaeon | reverse complement strand
TGCCTATAATAGCGCAGGTGTCATGATCGACGCAATTAGAGGTACCAAGATAGCGATAGATAGAGGAATCACTGGTCAATTGGATAGTGTATCGGCATATTGCTTTAAGCATCCTCCAGTTCAAAGACCGTATGTAGAGGCAAAAAATTCATTTATGGAGTTTGTTGAAGGAAAAAGAGAGCGCTAAATCAGTCCTCAATTAACTCTTTATAGTCTAAAAAAGTATCAATTCAGATCTAACTATTTTGTCAAATAGAATATATTTACAAGCATGAGAATCTGATCTCAAGGTATTTGGTCTATATCAAGAAACTTGAGATATATGGTTTCAAGTCATTTGGATTCAAAAATACTGTATTGCATTTAAACAATGGGCTTGTTGCAGTGACAGGTCCTAATGGCTCAGGTAAGAGCAACATACTTGATGCAATCATGTTCGCCCTAGGGGAAAATAGCCCCAAATTGTTGCGAGTCGATAAGTTTCAATCACTTTTCCACGATAGTGGAAATTCACCGCACAGACTAGTACGAGTGAATTTAACGTTTGATAATTCTGATAGGGGTATCCCCATTGATATGGACACCGTTTCTATGAGTCGAGAAATGGAAGGCCAGACCGGCGAGAGTCAATATTATCTTAACGGCAAAAAGGTTTCAAAGAACACCATTCTAGAACTTTTGGAAATTATTGTAGCAGTTCCAAATAAACTCAACATAGTCCAGCAAGGAATGATTACCAGAATTTCTGAATTAAATTCAGAAGAAAGAAGGAAAATTATCGAGGACATTGTCGGATTATCATATTTTGACGACAAGAAAAATGAATCCATAAAGCAACTTGATGAATCAGATAGGAGACTCGAAATAGCTCTTGCCAGAATGGATGAAATTAAGAAGCGAATAAATGAACTCGAAGCAGAAAGAAATGACCAATTAAGATACACCTTCATCGAATCTCAATTAAAGAAATTCAAGGCAATTAAATATTCAAATAAAATCAGGTATTTGAAAGGCGAAATAGACAATCGCAGTACGTTATTAGCCACAAACGAAGGCAACCTTGACGTACTGATGAAAAATCGTGATGAGCTAAGAGAACAAATCAACAAACTTGATCAGGAAAAATCGAGTTTTATGAATCAGGTTGATGCGTCTAACAAGTCCAGAGCCCAAATTGATACCAAATTATCAGATGTCGTTTACAATATTGAAAGGGATAAAGCAATAATTAAGGAATCGCGAACGCGTCTTAAATTTATTGAAGATCGTTTTGCATTTTTAGAATCAGAAGGTAAAAAAATCGAAGATGAATTTGGAAATTCTTCTCAAACATTACAACAAAACGAAAATCAGAGCCAAGAAAAGCAATCACACCTTGCTCAATTAAAAGAAGAGCTGCAAGTCCTTAACTCTCGAATAGATGAGATATCAGACCGCGTAGATAGAAATAGAAAATGGAAGGAAGTGCTTTTGCACAAGAAATCAACGCTAGTCGAAATTGGATCCCAACTTAATATTCATATTGCAAGATTGGAAGAACGAAAGAAATTCATTGTCAACAAGGTAGAAGAGAATACTTCATCAATAGAGAACATGAATAGAATAGTGGGTGAAAAAGAATCAGAACTAAAAATTCTGAGTTTAGACACATGTTACTCTGCGTTAGATACAGAACGAGAACTACTTGACGGTTTAAGGCAAGAAAGCAAGTTCTTCGTCGATGAAATTGGCATATTTGAGAATACTCTTAGCAAGGTGAAAAAATTTACGGTTCCTTATGAAGAAAAATATGCTATGGCTGTTGATTTGTCTAATGAGGACTTTGCAATAGCTGATCTTGCCATAAATTCAAAGGAATTCAAGATAATAGGCATGGTAAGAGATCTATTGAAATACGAGAACGTTTATGAAAAGGCAGTATTCGCCGTTGCGAAGGATTGGATGAAGTGTTGTATCGTTCCCAATGTAGAGGAAATGATTCGTCTTGCTACCTACATCAAGGAAAAGAAACTTCCTAGATTAAAAATTATCCCATCAGAACTACTTAATTCAGTGAGCAGAGAACTAGAAGAATTAAAAGGATATGACTATATCGGAAATCTTGCAGAATTGGTTAATTCGAGAGTTCCAAATCTGGTCGATTTTATCTTTGGAAATGTACATGTAGTAAGGAATTCGAAGACAGCATATCAATTATCGAAACAAGGGTACAAGTGCGTTACCATTGCGGGTGAGCTGTTTGAATCACATGCAAGTTCCCTTTCCTTGGATTTTGGTTCCAAGATACCAGATCTCACAAGAGAGATAATATTAAATGAATCGATTGGATCATTACTAAAAAATTCTAAAATGTTATCAGCACATTTGGAAAAAATGAAATCAGAATTGAAGAAGATTAATAGCGAAATTTCAAACAAAGAATTGCATATAATAGAATTAGAAAAACTTGTTGCAGAAAATAGTATAAATTCCAATCATTTACGTGAGGTTAATTCAAATTTAATACCTGAAATTGAAAGAATAAAATCCATCAATAATTCTCTTTCAACGGAAATTAATGAAATTGAATCACAACTGGTCAAAAACAAGAAAAGAGATTCAATCATTTCTTCTTCTATTGCAAAATACGTGACTAGGCTTGAGTCAATGGTTGATGATAAGATTGATAATGAATTATCTGAACTAACAGATAAAAAGTCCGAAGTTCTGAGAAAAATTGAGAATAGTGAAATAGAACATAGAGAAATTATAACGTCAATAAAGTCACTTGAAAACGTAATTTCCTCATCTGTAGAAAGAAAAAATGAGATGGCCAACGAGGCAGAAAATCTTCAAAGAGAAAAGTTAGAGAGACAGGACCAAAATGAATCAGCTTCACAAAGAGTTGAACAATTAGAAAAAGAACTAATAGGGCTAAGAGAAGAAGAACAAAAAATTATTGATGTATCTGGCGATTCTTATTCAATATTACAAAACTATGAAAAGCAGATAAAAATGTTAGACGACAAAGAAAGGCAGGTATACAGGGAGATAAATGGAATTGAAAAGGAATCAATTGCAATTAAGAAGGATATTTCTAATTTTACTGCACAAGAGAATCAGGCAATGAATGATTTAACTTGGTTAGGGTTTAAGGAACTCTTAGAGTCTGAGACTATTGAGGTGGATATCCTCATTTCAGAATTGACAAGAGAATATGATGATTTAAAAACCAGACTTAATTTGCGCGCCCATGAAACATACGTTACGGTGATAGAAGGTTATAGGGATATGTCCTCCCGAAAGAATTACCTTGAAAACGAAAGGAACTCGATTGTCTTGTTTATTAGTGAAATCGATAAAGAAAAGAAGGATGTTTTTATGGATGCCTTTAAGAAAGTAGATGAAGATATTAGAAAAACATTTTCTGATATAACAGGAGGATCTGCGTACCTTCAAATAGAGAATGATGATATTTTTTCTGGGGGTCTATCATATCTTGTTCAATTCCAGGGAAAACCCCCAAGAGAATCCACCGCCCTTTCTGGAGGGGAGAAGACAATGGCCGCAACTGTCTTTTTGTTGGCCCTCCAATCTCTGAAACCGTCACCATTTTACCTCATGGATGAGGTAGATGCACATCTTGATGCTCAGAATACAGAAAGATTATCTAAAATCATGGTGGATAGATCCGCAGGAAGTCAAATTATAATGGTAACTCTGAAAGAATCAACTGTGGCGAAAGCTACTCAGATATTTGGGATATATCCAAAATCCGGCGCATCACAAATTGTCCACTATAGAAATCCAGATAAAGTACCGCTTGCGCAAATCAGGGCAACAGAATAATACGACAATGATTTTTGGGAAATCTCTATCATAGTTCTCTCATTAGGACCAACCAATAATATGTCATAACCAATTCACAAGCAAATTACCAAATCTCCCCACGAATGATTCTTTTGACTCTGTTGTTTTTCAAATGTGTCCTATATATAACCGAAAGTATAGGATAACGATCATGCTAAATGGTATCCTCATTTTAGTACTGATTGTTTTTTGTTCTCTAGTGTTTGTTTTTTTGAATTTACAGCCCATGACAGCTGATTCGTCACCAAGTCCTCATTGGACTACTGGGACTAGTATGCCTAGATCCATATTTGAAGTCTCAGCAACAGTTCTGAATGGAAAAATATACGTTGCAGGCGGTCAAGCAAATGATGGTGATCTACTGGATACCTTATTTGTATATGACCCAAATTCAGGAAAATGGAATCTTGAAACTTCTTTACCAGTTGCATTGGACCATTCAGCACTTGCATCATATGACAATAAACTT
>JARBAW010000121.1 GCA_029237505.1 Nitrososphaerales archaeon | reverse complement strand
TATGAGTCCTATGGAAAGCTCTCTTGCTGGCAGTGATGGTGGCAATGCAGATAGTGGTTCTGCAGCAGCAGGCGAAAGTGGTTCTGATAGCTCCGGCACCGATACCCAGGCAGGAGCTGATGGTGGCGGATTTGATGGTGGCGGATTTGATGGTGGCGGATTTGATGGTGGCGGATTTGACTTTTAATTCGCTTAATCGTCGATTTAGACCAAGCCATCTGGCTAATTCTACTGAAAATTAAGGTGGGAACTGGTACTTCAGACATTTTGAGATTTTTTGGCGAGTATTTCGAATAGAATAGTTCAACCATTGCGCTTGGAATTTAAGTTGCTTTTTGTAATACTAGATGCTTTGTTGTATTTTTGAATTGTTTCTACAATCCAATTAACATCAGTCTTGGATCTAGCAAGGTGCGCAATCTTTATGCAATCCCTTATATCCTTTGATTTCATCTTGTGCCATACTTGGGAAGCCACTTCTGCAGCAATGTCCCTGCCTATTCCTTCTTGACCGAGCATATGAATTGATATATCCTGAAAACTTTCAAAATTATACTGTCTGAAGTGCAACACCATAAATCTAGAAAGTAAAGGCGTGAGCATATGATTAGTATCATTGGAAGTGGCGAAAACCCATGTTTTCAACTGAGTGTTTCTTGTCTTCAAATGCTTTGTTTCTGCAATAATCCCGGTTTCCATTAGACTTAGAAGGACTGTTTGATCTTTGATTGGCATGTGTTCAATTTCGTCAATTACTAAATATCTGGGGCGTTTTTCGAACAAATAGTCTATCATACCTGATTTGGTACTATGAGTGCCAAGGGTAAAATATGAGCGATCCAGTTTCATGCAACTTAACATAAACAAGGTCTTTGCTGAAGCAGGAGGACCGACAAGCAAGATATGTATCGGTTTTTGTGATTCAAATGACAAGGAAAATAATTTTTTGATGTCTTCGTAACCGACGATATTATCGAACAGATCATGAATCTCTGTGGATTTTTTTAGGTTAATGCTAATGTTATTACCGTTATCAGCCACCTTATTCTTGTAAGACATGACCTAATCAACTTACATTTTGAGCTCAGACATTATAGGCATTCCTACAAAATCTTGATGTCTAAACACTGTAATTTTGTAGACGAAAATTCAAAATATAGAGATCTTGTTACGATGAATAATTTAATAAAGAATTTTTCAATACCATCCGATTTTCATCTTGAAGCTAATGTAGATAAATAGAACATACTTGACTAGGACATAGAATTTGTTTTTGGTAAACCTCCTTAATCTCAACATCCGATATCGAATAAATGACATACTTGGTAACTGTTAGTTTCTATTACTAACAGTCCACTATTAATTTATAACTGCAATATCTTACTCATTATTAAGATCGGAGCATTTTGCTCTTAGGACCTTTTATTGAGAGGAAGCATATAGTCTTAGTGATACTAGTGAATCATTATATCCAGGTAAATTATTATAGACATCATTAACCATCGAATCATTAATGCTCCGACACAAGAAACTAAAAGACAGGGGTAAATCAGTAAATAGATCTAAGGATCTCTTGACAGTTAGGTGGGAGAATAATCAAGTAATTATGATTGATCAGACAAAGTTGCCTGCCAAACTAGTTTATGTGAAATATCGGAAATATGAGGACGTTGCCAGAGCTATAGAACGATTAGTTGTTAGAGGAGCTCCAGCTATAGGTGTTGCTGCGGCATTTGGAATGTCTCTAGCTGCTATTTCGAGCAAGGCAAAAAATAAAAATTCCTTGCTCAAGGATCTGAAAATCGCGTATGAAAGATTAAGATCAACAAGACCTACAGCTGTCAATTTGGTATGGGCCCTGGATCAAATTATGAAAGTGGCTTCTTCAAAAAACGATTTGGAGGAAATGAAAAAGTCAATTGTCCTTTCCTCTCTTAATATGGCAACGGAGGATATTAGCACAAACAAGAAACTAGGTCAGAACGGAGCAGAAATGATTCACAACCATGATGTTATTCTCACCCATTGCAACGCAGGTTCACTTGCGACGGTTGCATATGGTACGGCATTGGGTGTTTTGAGGGCTGCAAGTGATATGGGTAAAAATATACGTGTTGTCGCAACTGAAACAAGGCCAGTAATGCAAGGCTCTCGATTAACCGCCTTTGAATTAGATCATTATGGGATAGATTTCAGTTTGATCCCAGATACTGCTGTAGGACACATAATGTCTAGTGGTTTAATTAAGCGAGTAATAGTAGGTGCAGATAGAGTTTTGAAAACAG
This sequence comes from Nitrososphaerales archaeon, assembly GCA_029237505.1. Classification (GTDB taxonomy): domain Archaea; phylum Thermoproteota; class Nitrososphaeria; order Nitrososphaerales; family Nitrososphaeraceae; genus TA-21. Next base: position 1,564 of record JARBAW010000121.1, on the reverse strand, counting down.
GTCATGTTTACAACAAGATCGGTACATATCAAGTGGCTGCACTAGCAAAAAGGCATGATATTCCTTTTTACGTGGCAGCTCCCAGTTCAACATTTGATTTAACAAGCAAGGTTAGCGACGTAATTATTGAGGAAAGAAACAAGAATGAATTGATGAAAATGGGTAATAAGTTATTGGCGCCAAGGGGAATCAAAGTCTTTAATCCTGCATTTGATGTAACCCCACCTGAATTGATAACTGGTATAATAACTGAAAAAGGTATTATTAAACCACCGTATGAAGACTCAATATCCAAAATATTCTGACCAATAGATAAAGTATTTAATCTCTAAGGATATTTTTAGTACTGAATGCCGCAGAATATTAGCCAAGAACAGGTATATTCAGTATTACGGAAATGCATGGATCCGGAGATTCCAGTGAATATTGTTGATTTGGGCTTAATTTATGGTGTAAACATTAATGATTCTAATGATGTCGATATCGAAATGACAATGACAACCAGAGGTTGTCCTCTGCACGATACGTTGGTAAGTGATGTTAAACGATATATCGGAAAAATTGATGGAGTGGGAAACATTAATGTCTCAATTGTCTGGGACCCGCCATGGAATATTGAAAGAATGGAACCTGCTGTGAGAGAGAAGCTTGGTTTTGGAAAACCAAAGTTAAGATTTCAAGTAGACTATGAAAAGTACCAACCTATGATGACAGGTAGAAAGGTTACACAGGAGGATGGTTCACTAATTCTCGAGAATGAGAAAGAACAAAGATTCATGGTAAATCAAGCAATAGTTGATTTTTGGAATAGTTGTGATGGAACAAAAACAATTACCCAATTAGCAGACCATTTTTCATCCAAACTAGGATTACCCAGGCAGCAAGTTGAACAAGAAGTAGTTCAACTAGTCCAGCAATTACTTGAATCTGAATTGCTAAGACCTCCACAATAAAGATAGAAATATTGTGTTCCAAAGATAGTATCATTTCAACGACAGCTACATTTCACAAGGTCGTGGTGGAATTAGGGATAGGAGATGGACAATTACTAGAAAAATTAATCAAGGTACGAAAAAGTTCTAACACATGCTACGTAGGCATAGAGATCGACGTAAATCAAATACAGCTTGCCCGTGATAAGTTAAGTGAAAAAAATGTTTATCTTGTAAATGAATCTTTTGAAAAAACTGTTTTGTGCTTTCCTGATAAATATGTCGATGAATTTATCTTTATTCTACCACCCCCAGACCATATCGACAAGAGCATGGAGAGTCAATGGTCTCCGTTCTATAGAGAGATCTTTAAGAAATTGAAAGATAATGGTTCCCTTACCTTGGTAACAGAAATAATCAATGATTTGCTTGAACCGGTAACAGAAGATGAATATGAAAGATGGAAAAAATGGTTGATAAACAAATTCACCAGTTTGGGATTTATCATAAAGGAGTGCAATGACAATAGCCCTGAATATTTTATCTCCCACTATTTGGAACAATTCAGAGGAGATACATCAAGGATAAAGATAGTTACTCTTATTCTATTAAAACCTAGCTCAATACAGACC
>JARBAW010000120.1 GCA_029237505.1 Nitrososphaerales archaeon | reverse complement strand
TTGGGTTCAGCAATTTACAACATTAATTATCATTTTGTTTGGTGTCCAAATAGAAAATCAGTTCTGACAGGTAAAATTATAGTTTCTTGAAGATATACACGATAGCAAACTAGAGGATATAAAATTATTGAATTTCGGATTAATGTCAAACCATATTCATTTGTTTGTGAAATCTACTCTTGATTCTCCAATTTCTATCAAAATCTTCAAGGGTGTAGCTAGTTTAAGATAAGTTTATTCAAACGTTTTCCTTAATTGTCAAAACGATTGTAGCGTATTCTTTGGTCATCCTCATATCACCTTGGACAGCAGGTCATCTTTCTAAGCAAGTAATTGAAAAATACATTCATTCAAGTACAAGAGCGGGATTTCATCCATTGGTTAAAACCTGCTGTCTTTTGCCGACATTCATATAAAATGCAAGGTGAATAATTTAGATTTTGAATAAAGTAACTCAATATTTATATTATGTTTGAAAACCAAAGGATTTGTGGTTTTTTTAGAAATACATGACCTGTCGGCAAACATTAGTGGTAAACAAATTCTTGATAACCTTTGCTTTGAAATGGACAGAGGTCAGGTACATGCTATTATGGGCCCAAATGGCTCTGGAAAGAGCACCCTCGCAAATGTGGTGATGGGGCATCCAAAATATACCGTTTCATCTGGAAAAATCCTCGTTGATGGTGAAAATATACTTGATTTGACCACGGAGGAAAGAGCAAAGAAGGGGCTTTTCTTAGGTTTTCAATACCCTACTGAGATTCCAGGAGTTGGTTATAGTCATTTTTTGAGGAACGCTTACAATATTTTGAATAAAAGTCTGAGTGGGAAGCAGAAAGATAGAGAAGTATTTTTAACGGTTAAGGAATTTCATGAGTATCTCAAGAAGAACTTAGATAATGTTGGTCTACAGACAACATTTTTGAGCAGATATCTTAATGAGGGATTTTCTGGAGGGGAGAAAAAAAGATCTGAAGTTATGCAGATGCTCGTACTCAAACCAATTATTGCTATTCTTGACGAACCAGATTCTGGATTGGATATAGATGCTATCAAAGCAGTTGCAGAGGCAATTAACATCTTAATATCGACAGGAGCAGGAGTATTGATAATCACACATTATGCAAGAATTCTTAGGTATTTGTCAAGACTTGACAAGGTACATGTTATGGCAAAAGGACAGATCATAAAATCCGGAGGCAAAGAGCTATCCGAAGAATTGGAAGTCAAAGGATATAGCTGGATAGGATTAACTGATGAAGACAGTAACAAGTAACATGCGCTGCTACAAATTAGGCTTATCGGTTGCTTGAGATTTCATTTTCATAACGTAAGGTCGGGAGAGTATGGGTGCCAAAATTGTTGTAGCCCAACCGATTGTTACCGTAATTGAGAATATTGTTGAATCAATAATACCGGAAGTGAAACCAATCGAGGCTATAACCAATTCCACCATTCCCCTCCCGTTCATGAGAAATGCTATGGCAAAACTCTCGTCCTTTGAGAATTTGATCAACCTTGAACCAATATAACCACCGCATACTTTTGTAACAACCGCTACTATTGCAAGAACTATGAAGAATGGAATATTGTTTGCGATTGAATCCATGTTGATGTTTATTCCAATCACGGCAAAAAATATGGGAGCAAAAAATCCAAAAGAAATTGCAGAAATAATTCCATAGACTCGTTCAAAGTTTTCTCTTCTGATTATCTCCTTGTAAACGATTAACCCTGAAAAGAAAGTGCCTATTATGAAATGTAGACCTATTACTACCTGTGCAATTACAGAAACTAGAATTGTAGAGATGAGTAATATTCCAAACGCAGCTTCCTTTGTATGCAGTTTTTCAAAAAAGTAGGTGCCTCGGCGCTGAAACCAAGTATTTGCTTTTCTAAATAGTATGTCAATAAGAAATATTCCACCTATGAACAATAAGATCTTAATAACAGAATTTATCATCGTCTCGGTAATATTTACGGTAGTACCGTTGGCTCCATGAAGTTGTAACACAATTGATAAGACTACTAGGGAAAAAATATCATTGATTACTGCTGCGGTAATAACCGTGTTGCCTACCTTTGTCTCCAAGATTCCGAATTGCATCAGAACAATTGTAGACACTGGAACTGCAGTTATAGACAAGAGCAACCCCACGAACATTGATTGTATTATTCCAAGTCCAAATAGAGCGGCTATTCCAAAACCACCCATATAAGGCAACGAGAATGCTATTGCCGATAGTATACCACCACGGAGTCCAGCCTTTCTTATTTCTCGTGGATCCATTTGCAAGCCTGCTAGCAGCATGAGGAAGAATACCCCCAGATCTGAAATTACATTCAGGCTTTGATCTGGAGTGATTAATTTCAATACATATGGGCCAATTATTATTCCTGCGGCCAACTCACCAACCAACGGAGGCAACCGGAGTCTTTGAGAGAACTCGCCCAGTAAGCGGGTTGCTACCAAAATGATAACTACGCTGATAAACAGCTGCTCTGTTGCCATGATTTATCAAACTTATTATAACTAGATTTATCCTTTTGGAAAATTACGACTTGATTCATATTAAATGGTTTGCGATACTTTTTAGGTACTATTCTTATGATTGATTATTAATTAAT
>JARBAW010000119.1 GCA_029237505.1 Nitrososphaerales archaeon | reverse complement strand
CAGTCTGTTTGATATTACAGATGAAATCGCAAAAATTCAGCCTCGATATGCGCAATCATTTTCAAATTTTCAAGTTGAATATATTGAGGCAACCAAGATGATAATTCAAACTTTAGCTAATTTTCAAAGTTCCCTTGTCAAGTTTACTTGGATAAACTATGATAATAGATCCTCATTTTATGTCGACCAAATTAAAAACCAAGTCGCTACAGTGACGGAAAATATTATCAAAACCTTTGATATTTGGAATCAAATCACTCTTGATTCAATTGATATTGCGAAAGAGAACATAAAACTCTGTACCGAAGCTATGACATCAATGGATACCTATAAAAGAGATTTAATTAGCTCTTGGAATTCATTTCTAATTCCATCATATAGCAAATAATTAGAGGATTTATTGACAAATAGATCTCACATACTTCTACCAAATTATCTTGACAACTTAATTTATTGAAATTGATTCTACTAATTGGGATAGGTCGATTCTATAATAGTCAATCATAGCTGCATCGTACTGTTGAACTATCTGAATTGGCTCTCCCTTATTCTTTCTATTGGTAATTAGTTCCCTTTTAGAGTAGCTTGTAACATAAGAGTAACCACGTCTCCTAGATTCTTTTAGAAATTCCGATCTAAGCATGTGTCCTCCTTTTTCTCCCAGATATCCAGTTCTAATTGCAATCCACTCCATAAAAATTGAATTCTTTTTACCTAAATTTTGGTCGTTGGTGCCACGTCTAAGTGATTCCATGTGTACTGAATTCATTTTTCCCAAATTCTCCTCATACAAACCAAGTTTGGGCTTGTGTTTTTCTAGGGGGCCACCTTTTACATACCCTACGATTTCTCCCATTTTACTGTTGATTCTAAGCGTGATCAATATCGTACCTGGATCGTCAAGTGATTTTCTAAAGTCTTTATCATAGAAGTTTGTGGGAGAGCAATATTCATAACGAATCTTCATAATCGTATCAAACATATCTTTAGTCATCTTATTCTTCACATCAACAATGTTTTCTAATGACGTTACTAGATTGATTTCATTCTTTCTTAGCGATGCCTTTATCTCAAGTTCCTTTTCCCAAGCTTCTCTAAAACCTTCAACGTTATCAAAGAAGTTTTTCTTGAATGCAATCGGTAAGCTGTGTATTACTCTCTCAAAAGTCTCTTTATCATCTTGTTGCTTAAGACCACTGAAGAATTCAACGGACTTTTCATTGATGACTTGTGAATGCCATCCAATACCTCGAGCATTACGCCGTGCGAGTTCCTTAGCATAACTAAAATCTCCCAAACAATATCCTGCTATACGATCACAAATAGACAAGTACAAACCGAGCTTTTCATAATGTTGCCTTGTGTCAGCATCACTTTGTGGAATACCTGCCAGAGAAAATAATTCTTGCATTCTTTTTAATGCATGATCCTTTTGCGTTCCTATAAAGGGATATGTTGTTCTATGTATTAATGCAATAACTATATTCAGATCTATACCAAACGAGCGAATAAGCTTGCCAAGTTTTTCATCATTCCTAATAAAGAGTTCGATATTGTCCTCATTAGGTTTTTCAAATTCCTTTCTCGGATCAAAATCATGAAAAAGCGCCGCCACAAAAAGGTTCTTAATGTCTTTATCAGGAATCTTATTTTCTGCTTTTTGATTACCAGCTGACAATAGTGAAATAAAAGCAACTTCAAGATTATGATTGATAGTATGATACCCAGGATAATCTGATCCTAATCCATGTTTAGAAAATTCGGAAACTGCATGCCTAATAATTTTTGATGTTGCCTTTTTATCTAAATTCATTTTAGTGGCCAATTCCAAAATTTTGTCTTTATGGGATGCCTCTTTTGTAAGACCGATATTATATCGAGTCCACCACGGAAATAATCTGATCCTTTTATAATATTCGTACCACCACGGAAAAGTCTTGCTTGGAGTAATATGATGAATCTCATTTCTTGTGGATTGATCATTTTCATCTATCATCACTAAATGGCACCTCACATAGAGAATACGACTAAATATAAAAAACTTATTACGCAAGTTAATTTAAGGTTTGGAAATACAATAAATCATATACATGCTATTATAAATTATTAAAAAAAATGAATTTTTGTATAATTTTTACTAGGAGGGGGAAATTTAATCATTAAAAATGCTATACGATTTCAACTGATTGCCTCGAAACAGATACAGGTTGTGATCACGCTACTGAAGTATATCAAACCCTAGACTTGCCAAAAGCACTTATCATTTTGGAAAAATTTCCATACACTACTTTACAATAATTAGCTAGACTGTCAAATTCGGAATTTCTTCCAACTAAAATATCATCCGAAGTCACTCCAACTTGTTTCATTTCAGATCCATAATCTTTCATCCAATCACGAATCATACGGGATGTTACTTCTAGGTGAAACAATATTCCGATGCAGCTATCTAGTCTAAATGCTTGTGGATATAAATCGGATGAGGCCAACAGTACTGCCGAATTTGGGAGGACAAATGTATCTCCATGCCATTGAAAAACTTTTATGTTATTATTACTTATTCCTTTGAAGATATCGTTCTTTCCTTTATTATTGATCACAACATCGTACCATCCAATCTCTTTCTGTGTGCCCTTATAAACTCTACCACCCAATGCTTCGGCAATCAACTGCGAACCCAAACAGATTCCAAGCAGAGGAACTTGAAGGCTATTGGCATTGTTTATCAAAACCAGTTCTTCCTTCAAATACGGCAAGTACTCATATACGGACATGTATCCACCCAAGATGACTATTCCTGCATATTTATCGAGTTCTTTGGGTATTCTGTCTTTTTTGACATGAATAGTCTCGATTGTATAACCATCGGCCTCGAAGAATTCCTTGAAATTGCCCAGGGTTTCGATCTCTGTATTTTGGATAGAGAGAATGATGTCGTTCAACAATATGGTGTTAAACTAACTCACTATATCTACTTATTTTAGTATATTACAAAATAATTGGAATAATTGGAAATCTATTCTCTTCTTAATTGTTTGTATCTAAAGCATCTTGTGGTATGATCATTGACCATTCCTATCGCTTGCATCATTGAGTAACATACTTTAGATCCAACAAATTTGAACCCTCTATTTCTAAGATCCTTAAAAATCATATCCGATTCTTGTGATGTGGAAGGAACATCGCTATGTGTTTTCCATGAATTTTGAATAGGTTTGTATTGCACAAAGTTCCAAATATAGGTATCAAAACTTCCAAATTCTTTTTGAATATTGATAAAAGCATTAGCATTGCCAATTGTTGCCTCTATCTTTTTCTTATTTCTGATTATTAACGGATTTGAACAAAGTTCCTTGATTTTCATATCATCGTAATTAGCAACCAATTCCACTTCAAAATTGTCGAGTGCATTTCGAAACTCTTGACGCTTGTTTAGTATAATACGCCAGCTCAGACCTGCCTGCATTCCCTCCAGTACCAAAAACTCAAATAGTTTCCTATCATTGTGAAGTGGAATTCCCCACTCTTTGTCATGATAATCTATTTCAATTTTGTCTCTAGCCCACTCACATCTTGAATTCATTCTTACTAAACAAGATTATTTTTAGTCATCATCATTATAATTCTAATCTTTCTGAAAATTGATTATGTTGAAAATCACATGTGATGGAATTAAGAAATTTAGAAAATAAATCCAAACAGATGTTAGTTGTAAATGAACAAAGGATTTTAATTTTGAAATTGATTCATGATAATAATTCATTTCTCGTGAACTTGCCAGCCAGAACTCTACCCGGCTTTGATCTATAACCTGGTACGCCTATTCCAACAGCAATCATCGTTTCCTTGCCCTTTGCATGAGGTGAAAAAAAATCTGTGACGGCATCATCGTAAAAAGTAGAACCTGAAGCACCAATTTTTTGATTGTAGGCAGATAAATAAATCCTCCCAGCTAATATGCCTGCTTCAAATTGACATAATCTATATCCTCTATTCCCTAACTTATCCAATATCGATTTAATGTTAGACATTATGTAAAATACAACACTTGCATCACTGAAAAGAGTTTGTTCTAGGCACAAGTATCCAGACATATCTCTTCGAACATTCGCTTTTAAGAGATCAATTGAATTATCTCTTCGATTAAAAAAATATGCTCCTTTCTGTATGTCAGTTACATCATTCGCAATAAAATAGATATCCATGAAAGATTTTCTTTCACCAAAATCCGAAGGTGTGGGTCTCGCTAAACTATATAGAATGTTTGAGAGTTGTTCAAATGTAATAGGCTCTCTTGAAAATTTCCTTGTAGAGCCCCTTAGGAGTATAACATCAGAAAGCGATTGCGTATTGTTAGGTCTTGGTTCTATATGCTTTGACAATGATTTCACAAAGTCATCTTTTACTTCCTTAATTTCTTCCATTGATATTATAGAACGAGTCCATCGACGCACTTCATCAGTTGAATCGAGCGATGATGCATTATGTAGTTTCCAGATCTGCTCATATTCGACTTCTTTGCCACTTGAAATTGGCACAATTTCTGGAGCAAACCTAGAAGGGTATTGTATTTTACTAGGTTCTTGTTTAGACAAACCAATACCAATTGGTGCAAGAATAATAGCTGCTTCTTTCCTTTCTTCCAGGCCCAACAATTCATTTACAAATTTGTCTATATACCCAGTGATCAATCTGGTATTCAAACCAAAGGACGTTGCTGTGGCAATCAGATTTGCGGCAATTACACCTGAGTCCCAGAACCAATGTCGATACGAACGGGCCTGATATTTCCAAGCATTTCTCCAGGCTATTGAACAAAGTATAATTGTGAAAGGTGAATTCATTATTGTTGGTTCAAATCCCGCAGCCTCGGATAAAAACTGTCTATAATCACCTTCTCTCAATCTCGTTAAAGAGAACACACCGGGACAGAAATGATATACACCTGCCTGCAATCCATCGATGTTTTCTGATACGATGTAGACTTCAATTGGGTATAATGCACCGGTT
>JARBAW010000016.1 GCA_029237505.1 Nitrososphaerales archaeon | reverse complement strand
CGGAGTTGCAGGAGTTCCTTATTAATAACCATAGAACTATTGTCAAGACCCTATTTTTTAAATAAAAATGTTTCTAGATCCATTTCTCCAGGCGCGTATTCTAGAATTATAATTGGCCTTGCAAAAACCTACCGCATTAAGCATCCTTAAGTCAAATTTATGAAAACCAAGCGGTAATCTGATATTGTTATATGCTTTGAGGGGCAATAATATACCATATTTGATCGAATATCACACAGGGGAATTGGCGCCATATAGCGGATCTTTCAAATTGCTAAGACATGATCTTAGGTTTCTGAAACGGCTCAGAAAAGTTAGTTGTTCGCTCAGGTCAAACGAACGCAGAATTCCTTTATCGAAAGGTGATCCTTTTCCACCTTGCAGGCAGTGTAATACAAACGTTGTATGGAATGCGTGATAAGGGTTGGTTCAAAGCAGGTACATTTCAAATCTATTGGACAATGTTAATGAAACCGTACTTTTCTCTTACTGTTCTCTGAATTGACATGTTGTACGCGAATATTCGTTTTGAATATTCCTCAAGGATTTCCATCATAGGTTCTGATGTTTTGTCCGTGTAGAAGCCCGGACAATCACCTGTCAATTGAAAGGATGCATGTACTACAGGCTTGCCATTGTTGGATTCCATCCATGAAGAAAATGGATAGAGCCAACAAACCCCAGGTTTGTCTGGATGTATTTCACAACTTCCGCATTCATCTAAGAATCTACACGGTAAAGGTTTTCCATCTTGATCTTCGCCTTCATTTTCCTTTCTTTTTAGCGAAATCATACTTAGAGTTGTAATAACATTGTTCATCGTAGAAGTTTCATTCCAACTTGAGACCCTTGTCTCTTTTTTGATAAATTCAGAATCAGAAGCGTAACCCATTTTTTTTGAAATCAAGGAAATATCGTCTTTTGTAAGTGGTAATCTACCCTGTTTCTCACAGCAATTATGGCAGTCTGGCCAAAGACATCCCCACAGTACAAATGTTTTATCTCTGGCAAGGTATGGAATATGAAAAACTACGCCATTTACAATTAACTGTGAATCGGAGACATCATCACGTTTTCCTAGATGAAGATCATATATCGATTGTTCAACTTTCCATTTGTTGGATAAATTATCCAAAGCCTGTTTTACGTGTAATTCTTCCAATACTAAGTATGATTATCTTAGGACCCAAGTTTAAATGTGCCTAACCAATAATTGTCAATTGGACCGTATAATATGCTTAATATTCAAGATCCAAGCGTCCCAAAGAAGGCACCTAGTGATAAAGGTAAACATGCTTCATCAACTCAAAACAGGAGAATGGTATGGGAGAATATTATTTGGCCACTGGTCTTGGATGTAAATCGTTCCTATTTTACATTAAAGGAATATCATTTTAAAAGGGATAAATTTTGCAAAAATAGAAAGATACAATCCTCGAAAGTCGCTGGTGGTTTTGTATCGCTCCTTGTCAAGGGGATCCTCGTGAGACAAAAAAGTATCTATTCTATTCATTACAGGTTAATACCATATATGAGAAAGAAAGCCAACTTGGAATATGGTCAAGCAATTAGGGAAGCAAGTACTAAACGGTGACCATTCTTAGCCTTCATCTAAATTGAAAAACGATAAAGAGTATCATCTATATTTTATGGCCTGTAGCTTTCCGTTGTCAGCCGTAACAATTATCTTTTTGAAATCTAGATCCTCCTTTTCGGGAGTAACGAAAATCGAGCTGAATGGAGCTATGGAATTGTAAATTTGTTTCTTACTAGTATTATTATCAAACGTAATTGTTACATTATGAATTTCTTGAGGATTATTGTTGTTTATTTTTATGCTTATTGTACTCAGCGCTTCTCCTGTTTCATTTATCTCTACAGTCAAACCCGCCCTTGGAATAAATACAAGTAATACAACGATTGCTACAATTACAAACCCGCCGTAAATGGCATATCGAACGATCCTTATCCAGTCTCTTTTTTTCCCGTCCTTAGGCTCATAGTGCCATTCGTCATCCCATCTTCCCATTTTAATCCAATCATCTGTACTGAACAAAAATTATAAACATTTTATCTACTCTAGCTGATGTAGCTGATGTAGCTGACGTATTCTGGCAATTATTTGTTAAATTTTCTGTAAAAAGCTATAAGATTATTGCAGTTCTTGCATTTGTATTCTCCTTTTTCGACAAGTATCATTCCTTGACCTAAATCTTCATTGGGGTTCTCAAACTTTATTTGTGGAGAACCGTCAAATTCCTTTGCGCATGAGTTACAGTAATACTTGAGAAATCGCTCCTCATCAAGTCTTCCTATGTTTGCCAAAAATATTTGTGGAACCCCGAGATTGGCTTTGAGCTCTTCTTCTTCTGTGATTTTTGCCAAAGCAAAACCACCCGAGCCCAGCAATTTTTTTTCTTCTAGATCTTCATTTTCATTCATGTATTCTAATTAGATTAGTCCTCAATTTTAATAATACAGACTAATAAATTTTGTCCATTTTAGTCCGTAAAGTTAAAGAAAATTGAATTTATTCTAATTACTATTGAATCGTAAGAATGATTCTGATCTCCTGTTAGATAGGGTTGAGTTTAAGATTATAGCCGCAAATGAACATTTGAATAATCTACGAGAAATTCAGTCAAGAAATCCAGATGCAAGAGGGTTAGATTCAGCACTAAAGTGGGAAATGGAGATTGATTGCTTTCTCGTCCAATTATTGGGTACATTGGATTGCCTATTGATGCTAATTAATTCAAAACTGGAGTTGGGAATTGAGTCAGAAAGAGTTGATTTGGCCACAATTCAAAGTGCATTAAACGCCAGGACAAAAAATATCAGTCTGCTTACAGATATGCATCAGGCATCAGCATATGATGGCTGGCTTTGGGTGCTTAAGGAATTTAGAAATCTGACCATGCAGAGACCATCAAAAGATGCTCAATATTTTTTATTTGGTGTTACAAGTAGATCAACAAGGGATTATCAAAACGAGAATACCGGATCATCAGATGAATTTGTCAACAAGAATATAATCCGATATTTTCAACAAAGTCTCAAACAAGTCACGGATTTGGTTAATTCCATCCGAGTGAAAGAACCATTGCTGATGTAGATATCGATAAATATCCGTTTGAAAATTTCTACTTGTAGCTCGTGAATTAGCCCGGTCGAATCTACACGATTGTGTAGGTGCCGAATCTAGCGGTCAAACTCCACAGGAGGGCTATGGATTTCAGGCTCTGGATCTACTTGAAAAGATACCTGGGGACAGCAGTTCGAATCTGCTCCGGGCTACTTTTTGACCTAAATCTGAGGTCCAAATTTAGTCAGGTATTCTGTTTCTTTGCCGAATCTCTTGAAGTTTTCAATAAATAAATGTGCCAATCTTTTAGCCGCTATAACATATTGATCTCTATTAGACCAGGAATTAATTGGATCTAAAATTTTCACAGGAATATCATGACACGAGAGTGGAATTTCTAAATTGAAAATATTGTCGTGTTTATATTGCACTTTTTCAAGGTCACCATTTATGGATGCCGAAACCATTGCCCGCGTAAATTTTAAATCCATTCTCTTACCTATCCCGTACGGTCCGCCCGTCCAACCAGTATTGATCAAATAGACACTTGTGTTGTATTTCGAAATCCTCTGTGCAAGCATTTTTGCGTATTGGATTGAATGTAGAGGCATAAAGGGTGCTCCAAAACATTGTGAAAATGTTTCTTTAGGTTCAGTAATTCCTCTTTCCGTACCAGCCAGCTTGCTTGTATAGCCAGATATAAAATGATACATTGCGCCTTCCTTCGTCAATTTCGCAATTGGCGGCATCACACCAAACGCGTCGGCAGTTAGAAATATTATAACTTTAGGATGAGTGGCTACTGATGGTATTATTGCACCGGGAATAAATTCTAAAGGATAAACCACTCTTGTATTTTCGGTCAAATAGCTGTCCTCAAAATTAGGTTCCCGCGTTTGTTCGTCAACAATCACGTTCTCCATTACAGAACCAAATTTTATTGCATTCCAAATTTGTGGCTCGTGCTCTTTATCTAAATTAATACACTTTGCATAGCATCCCCCTTCAAAATTAAAAATTCCCGCATCAGACCATCCATGCTCGTCATCGCCTATCAATCGTCTCTCTGGATCGGCTGACAAAGTTGTCTTACCGGTACCTGATAGTCCGAAAAACAAAGCAGTTTCCCCATTTCTGCCCATATTGGCAGAACAATGCATGGGAAATATGTCTCGCTTTGGAAGGAGAAAATTCATGACAGAAAACATTGCCTTCTTAATTTCTCCAGCATAAGAGGTATAACCTATCAAGACCATTTTCTTGGAAAAATTCATGATAATGAATGTGCTACTTTTGGTTCCATCAATTTCAGGAAGAGAGGCAAAATCATTTACAAAGAATAAAGTAAATTCGGGCTTGTGATTATCAAGTTCTTCAGGTGTTGGTCGAATAAATATTTGCGATGCAAAAATACTATGCCATGCATTATCAGTGAAAACCCTGATGGGAAGACGACTTTTTGGATCTGCTCCCACAAATCCATCAAAAATAAAGAAATCCTTCCCAGAGACGTGTTGCTTCATCCTTTCAAAAATCTGATCAAACTTTTCTGTGTGAATTGGATGATTCACTTTTCCCCAATCCACAAGGTCATGGGTTATCTCATCATCGACAATGAATTTATCATCCGGAGAGCGACCCGTAAATTTACCTGTCTTAACAGATAGCGCGCCAGAGTTTG
>JARBAW010000118.1 GCA_029237505.1 Nitrososphaerales archaeon | reverse complement strand
TGAGCTGTCCTAGTCAAAGGCATGTCATTGATTTTCACATCTACATTGTCATGTGAAATTCTATATTTATTTAAGACCTCATTTCGTTGGTTATTTTGCGGGAAACAGTCTTGAACCAAGGATGAAGTAGTTGTGGATTATCCGTTGCAAATTTGATATAATATCCAATTTAAGATTCTTAATTCGCTGTGTAATTTATCGGATTGCATCATTGAATGAGTCTGATTTATTTTTAAGATAGTCTCCTTCATCCTGGATTCTAAGATATTACAAATTTGGATCTCTGGATTCTTCATATTCATAATTGTCCATGAGAGCAGTTCAATCCTTATAGTGAGATCCCGTTTGTAGACAGATTCCTCACGTTCTCTACTGAGCCACAATTTGGATTCTTTGAGCTCTTCTCCTAATATCTGTTCAAGAGTCATGTCAATTAAGTAAAGGATCAAGAATTTATCCATCCTAGTACTCCAAGTAGAGGGACTGACTGATTGTGAATTTTAAGATTCTGTGTTACAGAATTAAAAAATAAGGTCCACCGGCCAAATTATGAACAAAATTTGGTGCATGTAAGTCTTGGATTGAACTATTCTAGCATGACAGGTATTAAAATACACAAGACAAATATAAAAAAGGATGTGATTCAATAAGGGTGAATAATTTTGGGACGTTTTTTTGATCCACACATACACATGTACTCACGTACTACGGATGATTATCAATCAATGTCAAAAGCAGGAATAGAGGTAATTGTTCAACCTTCTTTCTGGCTTGGGAGTCCAAGGACCACTGTAGGTACTTTTGAAGACTATTGGGAACACATGATCTCGTTTGAGACTCAAAGATCGAAAGAATTTGGTATCGATCATTACGTATGTATATCAGTGAATCCAAAAGAATCAACCGCCAGACCTCTAGCACTGAATGCGCTTAAAGCAATGTCAGAATACATTGACAGAGATAGAGTTGTGGCTATAGGTGAAATAGGATATAATTTAATTAATGATTTAGAAGACGAATTATTTCAAATGCAATTAGACATTGCAACAGATAAGAAAATGCTTACAATGATACACCTCCCACATGTTAACAAAAAAGAAGGATTAAAGCGAACTGAATCTGTTCTTAAAAACAAGAGTCTATTGGACATGACAAATAAAATTTTAATTGATCATAATACAGAAGAAACAATAGAAAAAACTCTGGAGATTGGATGTTGGGCTGGATTAACTGTTTATCCCGTAACAAAGCTTTCCCCCTCACGAGCTATCGACATAATTGAAAAAAATGGCCTCGAAAAAATTATGATCAATAGCTCGGCCGACTGGGGAGTTTCTGATCCGTTGAGTGTACCAAAGGTAGCAGAAGAAATGAAAAAGAGAGGCTTCCGTACCAGTGATATAGAAAAAGTAACGTTTTACAATGCATTTGAATTTTACAAGCAATCAACCAAGTTTCTGTGGAGACCCTAACTTAGAGACATGGAATTTGCGTTTAGCACAAATGCTTTTAAGAAATATTCGCTAGTAGAAACAATTAATGTCTTGTCAGAGATCGGCTACACAGGAATTGAAATTCTTTGTGATGTACCACATGCATATCCTAAAGAACAAAGTGATATTGAAATCCACGAAATCAAACAATTATTGAAGAGATTAGACATTAGTATTTCCAATCTAAATGCATTTACTCTTTTTGCAATAAATGACACATATCGTCCTTCATGGATTGAAATTGATCCAAGCTATCGGAAATTACGAATAGAACATACCATAGATTGTATTAAATTAGCAAGCAAACTTGGCGCCAAAAACATATCTACCGAACCGGGGGGACCTATTGTCAATAATGAATTGAGCAAAAATCAATTGTTGAAACTATTTGAAGATGGAATTAATCAGGTATTAGATACTGCAGAAAAGGAAAACGTTACTATACTTATAGAACCTGAGCCTGATCTATTAATTGAAAACTCTGAACAATTTATTAACTTTATCAAAAATATTGACTCAGAAGCTGTGGGATTAAATCTAGACGTGGGCCATTTCTTCTGCGTTGGTGAAGATCCATCAAGAGTAATACACAAATTATCAGAATATATTCGCCATGTTCATTTGGAAGATATTTGTGCAGAGAGACGACACAATCATTTGATTTTGGGTGAAGGTGCGATAGATATCAGCTCGACTCTCAAGTCACTAAAAGAAATTGGTTATGACGGATTTATCACAGTAGAACTTTATCCATATCAAGATTGTCCTGTTTATGCTGCAAAGCAATCAATGAAGTTTATTAAATCACTTGGTAATCTTTAGTTAAGAAATGTTATTTTCAATTTATTATAATTTAAAAATTCAATTTGTCTACTTCAGATGATTACTTTGAAAAATCCTAATTTCAAAAATTATCTGCTCCTAATAAGATTGCCCAACTTATTTACTCTTCCATCAAATATTCTGATAGGATTTATTTTAGCTTCGACCTTAACTCTGATGATAACGTCAGTTATACAAATTCTCATATTGGTAACAATTTCCCTACTTCTTTACTGTGTAGGCCTTATACTTAACGATCTATTTGATTATGAGATTGATAGGAAGGAAAGACCGAACAGACCCATTGCATCAGGTAAAATATCAAGAAAAATTGCCATTATTATTACCATCATATTTACTACCATAGCATTGAGTTTAACATTACTTATCAATGTTACCACATTTAGTATATCGTTGATTTTATTAGCTATTATATTTGGTTATGATAAATATTTGAAGAATACCAGTGCGGGTCCTTTCACTATTGCGGCCGCGAGATTAACAAACGTAATACTGGGCACAAGTGCAAATATAGGTGGTTTAAACAATTTTCCACAGAATATCCAATTGGTTTTTGTCCTAACAATAACATTTGTGTATGTGTCCTTAATAGGATTCTTGAGTCGATATGAAATTCAAGGATTTTCTGAAAATTTCAGATTATATTTGATACCTGTTGTTATTGCTGGAATTGTTTCTTCAATTATTGTATTCAATCTGATAGGGTTCCTTAAATACGAATCTCTATTGATTTTGGCTCTATTTTCATTTATTATGGCTAGAGCTATTTACAATATCCGTAAGAAAGATTCTTCAGGGATACAACAAACTATTCAACTAATGATTTTGTCCATTATCGTCCTTGACTCCGTATTTCTTACTGGCATAGCAGGATTGACGATTGGACTTCCCATATTGGTACTGCTTGGTCCATTGCTAATACTGGCAAGAAAGATGTACATGACCTGAGAAAAGAATAATTAGAATTAAATTCTTGGTAAGATCCAATAGATCAATGGTCAAACGCATAATCGTAATAGATATTGTGGGTTTAGAAAGTAAGCATATATCTGAACAAACAACTCCAAATATTTTCAAGATTTCACAAACAGGAGAAACCAGAGAATTAGAAACGGTATTTCCCGCGGTAACATGTACGGTCCAGAGCAGCTTGCTTTCAGGATCATATCCGGACGTTCATGGAATAATTTCCAATGGGCTCTATGATAGGCAACACTATACTGTTACATTTTGGGAACAATCAAGTAATTTAGTCCAAGCCGACAGAATTTGGGATATTATCAAGATGAAACAAAATGATTCAAAAACAGCGGTTTTGTTCTGGCAGAATACGATGTACTCAAATTCAGACATTGTCCTTACCCCACGTCCGTTGCATATGGAAGACAAAATGATAATGTGGTGTTACAGCAAACCACCAGGATTCTATGAAAAACTGAGTAATAAAATTGGAAAATTTGACTTAACCTGGTATTGGGGGCCGCTTGTTTCGAAAAGATCCAGTGAATGGATAGAAATGGCAACCGAATATGTGTTAGAAAATGAAAAGCCTAATTTCTTATTTACATATATTCCCCATCTTGACTATTCATTCCAGAGGAATGGTACTTCATACAAAGATCTCAAGAATGATCTTATATTTGTAGATGAGTTGGTTGGTAAACTAGTGAAGAAGGTAACTAGTTTAGGAATGTTAGAAGAAACGCAATTCATCATATTTTCAGAGTATGGATTCACAGATGTAAATTCTGACATTCCGCTAAATTCCATATTTAGGGAAAATGATCTAGTTGCTGTTAGAGAAATAGAAGGAATTGAATATCTGGATCTAGAATACAGTAATGCATTTGCCATGGTAGATCACCAGGTGGCACATATCTATGTTAAAGAAGGATATACTAATCAAGTAACAAAAATTTTGGAAGGAATAAGAGGAATCGATATGATCCTCGATAATAATTTAAAACAACAATTCAGAATTAATCACCAGCGTAGTGGTGATATGATAGCAATTTCAAACAAAGATAAATGGTTTAGTTATTATTGGTGGCTCGATCAGATCAAGGCTCCAAGTTTTTCAAGAAGGGTGGACATTCATAGAAAACCAGGATATGATCCGGTGGAACTATTTTTTGATCCTAGTACAAAATCTATCCCGTTGAATGGTAAGTTAGTTAAGGGTTCTCATGGGAGATTACCCGTAAAAGGTCAAACCTCCAATCCTGTCTTTGTGTCCAACATCAAAAACATTGGGACTGAAAATGACAATGATTTGAGCATAGTTACCATTGGCAAGTATCTAAAAAGCCTGATAGCCTAAAATTTTGATGCGCATGTCTTGGGAATATTCTATTACTCTATCATCTTTCAAGAATCTGGAACCAATAGAGGTAACTCTTGAAAATCTAAAAAATCAAGGATTCAATACAGTAGAGGTATATGGTGAACCTGATTTCATTGATGTGAAGAATTTGATTCATCAGTTTGATTCCCATTCAATTAAGGTATCGGGGGTAACAGGCATGTGGGGATTGAGCAGTGCGAGTAACAAATCTCGAACCTTGGTTACTACAGATAACAAGTTACTGTTGGATGCCCAGAATTATGTAAAAAAATGCGTTACTCTTTGTCGTGATTTGGGTGGAAAGACATTTAACATTTGCCTGTTTAGCGATAAGCCATTGATTTCAGATGGAAATCACAAATTTCTACCAGGAGAGATGAAAAAGAAATTGATGTCGTCCCTTGTAAGACCATTACGTGAATTGGCGCAATATGCAAGCGAATACGGTATCAATCTTGTCATCGAACCATTAAATCGCTATAGCACACCTGTTTGCACGAATTCTGGAGATGCAAAGTATGTCGTAAATCAGGTAAACCATGAAAATATGGGAATAATGTTGGATACTTTTCATATGAACATAGAAGAAGACTCTATTTACGAGACGATTGTTGTCACCGGTAGTTTATTGAAGCACATTCATGTATCGGATAACAATAGGAAAATGCCGGGATTTGCACACATAGATTTTAAGGAGGTTGTGCGAGCGCTCAAAGGGATAAAATATTCAAAATTCATTACTTTTGAACCTACAATTCAAAATACTGACTATGAAAATGAATTGAAAGGAGGACTGAACTATTTTACAAGATTATCCGGATGAGAAATTGAATTATATGAACGCCAATATGATGATAGATGTTTTGAGGTGGTATGATTCATAGTTGCTAATACACAATAATGAAAGATTCATAGTAAATAATGAATTTGCAAAAGAGGTTGAAAGCGGACTGAATGACAAACAAAAACATATTTCGCCTAAATTCTTTTATGATAAAAAAGGATCAAAACTGTTTGAAGAAATATGCAAACAACCTGAATATTATCTTAATCGAACAGAATCTCAAATTTTGAAAAATTCTGTAGACAAAATTCTAAAAATAATAGGAGATGAGGAAATCAGTCTTGTTGAGTTGGGAAACGGGAATTCTCTGAAAACTAGAATTCTGCTAGAACCTATGCTAGCAGGAATAAAAAATGTCTTTTATTTTCCTATCGATGTTTCTTTGAAGATGTTAAAAAAATCAATTTCAAACTTGTTTAGTGAGTATTCAAATTTGAAAATTTACGGGGTTTGTTCAGACTATGTGACAGGACTTGTCAAGATAAATCACTTTATCAAATCAAAAAAGAATATTCCAAAAAGGAAATTCATAATTTTCCTAGGATCGAGTATTGGTAATTTTGATCCCAAAGAAGCGCAGATTTTTCTTAGTTCAATTTCAAGATATGTTAAAAAAAATGATTTACTACTAATTGGAATCGATTTAGAAAAGGACAAGTCAATTTTGGATAGGGCTTATAATGATAAGAATGGTATTACTGCAAAATTTAATCTCAATGTCTTGTCAAGAATTAATAAAGAACTTGATGGAGAATTTAAATTATCAAATTTTGAACACGAATCATTCTATAACACAAGTAAACACAGAATCGAGATGCACCTGATTTCAAAGATAGACCAGCAGGTTAGAATACGATCTATTGGAAAAACATTTCAATTTAAGAAAGGTGAGACTATTCATACTGAAAATTCCTACAAATATTCACTTAACAGACTTGAAAAGTTGGTAGATAGGTCTGGTCTTCAAGTAGTAAAGAATTTTGTCGATCCAAACAAGCAGTATACTCTAATCTTACTAAAGAAGATCCTTAACACAGCGAAATCCTGAAAAAGGAATTCTTTCATGTGGTTTGAAATAATTTCTATAACTGTTTCGAATTTGTGATCTTGGAGTTGCAAATGATCCCCCACGCAATACCTTCTGATTAATAGCCCATTTATCAGTATATTCAGAAAATTTGGATCTAAACCCAGGATATAGTGTGTATTCAGAAGATGTCCATTCCCATACATCTCCTAACATCTGGTAACAACCATAGTAACTCTTTCCTTCTTGATAGGAACCGATCTGCGAAGGTGCCCATTTCCATGATTCTAGCAAGTTTGAAGTATTGTCGGATGGAAACTCGTCACCCCATGGATATAATCTCTTCTTTTTCAAATTGTCGTCCCAGCTTGCTGCTTTTTCCCATTCAGCTTCTGTAGGTAACCTCTTACCCAACCACTTTGAATATGCATCCGCTTCATAGTAACTCACGTTAGTAACAGGTTCATTTGGCGGAAGTTTATTTAGACCTCTAAAATCCTTCTTGTACCATTGTCCATCAATCTTCTGCCAATATAGTGGAGCATTCCATTGCTTTTCCCTTACAAGATCCCAACCGTCGGATAACCAATAATTATAATCCTGGTATCCTCCTGCATCCATAAATTTAAGAAATTCATTATTTGTCACAGGGTATTTGTCAATTTCGAATGGATTTAGATACGTTTTATGTTCTGGAATTTCATTATCATAACAAAAATCACTTCCCGAAAATCCAAGTTCGAACAAACCGCCTGAAACCTTAACCATTCCCCGATCAATGTTTGCATCATTGTTCAAATTGTTACTTCTCCTCAATTTTGGTTCATAATTATCAAGTGGATCTTCAAATCTTTGAAAATAGTTCTGGAGATCATAGACCAAGAGTTCCTGGTGTTGCATTTCATGCTGATTCGCCAGCTCAATGTCATATGCCAACGAACGTGTTAACGAGTTGTTCCTTTCTATATTGTCCAAAAAATTTAGAAACAAATCTTCGATCAAGGTTCTATATTTCAGCGTATCAGAAACCTTTGGTCTTGGAAATTTTCCCCTATCCGATTTTGGCAATATCTTGCTATAGCGTTGATAATATGAGTTGAGATAATCGGTATTTATTGAACTAGCATCTATGTTCTGCCTATATTTTTCAAGTATTTTTTGAAAAAACCACGTAACATGTGCTATATGCCAATTTGGAGTACTTCCAAACGGATCAGACTGCATAACCGCATCTTCTGTCGAAATTGGGAGAAAGATATCTGAAGTAGTTTTTCTTACGTTAATAAAATCCGAACGTAATTGCTTAACATCACTTGCTACCACCTGAGTCAATATTACTCATACATGCACGTTACATAATTTATTTTTTATTCAATTCTAGAATGCATGTCTAACCGTCGAGGGCCTGTGATAATTTGGCCCTCTTCTGCAATGAAATCTTCTTATACTTTGTTTATCGCTGCCGGGAAATAATTATGTTTTTCGCTTTGCCACATGAAGGCTATTTTTCATTTTCTCTGCAGAAGTCATCATTTCTTTTCTCATTCTTTCAGCCGATGCCATCATTTCATTCCTCATTCTTTCAGCCGATGCCATCATTTCTTTCCTCGCATTTTCAAACGCAACTGTTGTCTCCTTGCTGAGGGTCCCACTCATCTGGATAAAAGAATTAGTCATTGCCGTTCCCATTTCTACATTGTGCTTTATTTGATTTGAGGCCATCTCTACATTGTGCTTTATTTGATTTGAGGCCATTTCAATATTTTCTTTAATAAGTTTACTGAATGGATCATTATCTTTACTCATATGAGTTATTCTAGGGGGCGTAGATTAATTAACTTATCATGCAAATATTTGACTTGAGATAACGGTAATAAGGTGCATTATTACTAGTTTTGAATAAACTATGCCTTCCTGTTTGCGCGTCAAGGAGAGAGAATTTATCAGAGACCTTATGGAGTGGAACGTAGAGAAATTACACAAGAAATATACACCTAGTTACAGAAGAATTTTAAAAAACAGGCTTTTACAAAAGAGAAGGTTCATAGCAGATGACCTTCTCTTGATTAATTCAATATTAGATAAACTTCAAACCATCTAGATTTTGACCAGTGCCAAAACATCCCATAGTTTATAATTTACCATGATACAGGATCGACTTAAAAAACTATCTATACTGGCACTATTCCAAATATTGTTAAGATCGTATTATGGTCCTGATGTCTATTAGATCCCTCAATATAGCGCTTGCTGTTTCCATACCCCCTGCGCCTTTGCCTGTTATCGTTTGCTGACCAGAGTGCTGACATGTAAATGTAATAGCATTAAGAATACCGTCTACACAAATAGGATTCTTAATAGAAACCGGTTTTGGTTCGACGACCAAATTTTTTCCATCACAGCTTGCAATCAGCTTTATTGCGTTGCCCTTTTCCCGTTCACTGATTACTTGCGATGGTTTTACTTCTCTAATCCCTATTCGAGTAACATCCTTCATTGTGGATTTCATATTCATTAAGAAATTTGAAGCAATGACCAATTTCGCAACGGCGTCATATCCATCGATATCAAGTGTTGAATCCTTTTCAGCATATCCTTTTTCAGAGGCATCTTGAAGGGCTTCAGAGAAATTTAGTCCCTCGTACATCTTGCTCAGAATATAGTTTGTGGTACCGTTAAGGATTCCCTCAAATGAAATTATTCTATCTCCTTTCAAGCATCGTTTAGCAAATTCCAATATGGGTGTTCCACCTCCAACAGTCCCACTAAATTTAAAGGCAATTCTATTATATTCTGCAAGTTCAATCAATGATGGAAATTCCAGGGCAAGTGGACCTTTGTTTACAGTAATGACATTTTTACCAGATTTCATCGCGGATATAATATGATTTTTTCCGGGTTCTCCATCAACGATGTTAGTAGGAGTGAGCTCGATGACAACTTCTGCATCCATATTTTCAATTACATCCAATATATCAGAAGGGTTTGCTGAAGAACCATATTGTACTACGGATTTCTTTTTCTTTTTGACATTTAAGAGTCTGTCCAAATCAAGTCCTTGATCACAGGTAACAATTCCCCCGTTGTCAGCGCATGCTACAACCTTGGGTTTTATACCATAATCATTGTATAGATCCGTTGAATGTGATAACAATAATTTAACAAAGCTCTGACCAACCACACCAAAACCTAACAATATCAGTCTCAATTACTCTAGTATCTAAAATGTCCAGTTAAATAAGTTTGAATCTAGTTCGAATCAGTTTAATTCTATTTGACTCTAAATGCTGCACTCTGTTCTCAAGCTACTTAGAGAATCAGCATTTGTACAAAATCAATGATGCACAGAATGCATATTTTTTGACATTCGCAATTTAATACATTTTCTACAAAATTTGTTAATGAAATACCAAAGGCTCATGGCAAGAATAGAAATTAACTGTATGGAGAAGGAAATTGTCTAGAGGCTTTGCAGTTTTCATATTCTGGTTAATTGGCTTTGGCGTGGGCTTTGCAGGGTATCTTTCGCTACCGGGAATTGCAGATTGGTTTACAACATCAATGCCGAAATTTATCGATCAAGCCATGATTGGAGCATTGATAGCAGGGATGATCGGCTCTGCAGTTAGCACATTTACTGTTGTGACCTGGGCAAATAGAACAAGTTAAGTGTCCGCAATAGTCTGAGGGCGAGCCCTTACAACATAATATTACTATAATTCAAGTTCCGTCACATAATTTTTAGAATGATTTGAAAAGAATTAAAAATGTCTGAACGTTTCTAATGAGCATATGTACAACGGGGAGTTAGAAGTACAGGCCAAAAGAAAGACGTTGGCCGTTTTGCATGATGAGATTACTCACATATTAAATGCAGCTAGAGATTTGTCCTCATTAACTGATTCTCTAATAAAGGGCACGGGTAAAGAAACTGAAATGTCTCTTGATAGGATGAAAAATGCTGGAGAAGAAGTAGAAAATCTTAGAAGAAAAATGACCAGGGAAATCTCTGATACTGGAAGTCTAATGGTATACAGAGAAGATGTTCTTAGAACTGCATACATTATTGATGATATAGCAGGATATATTACGGGTATAGCTTTCAGGCTTTCGAATATCAAAATTGCCACTCTAAAAAAAGGCAAATTTGATGAGGACATTAGTGAATTGATTAATATGGTTGTAGAAGCGATTTTCAAATTAAACGAAATGGCACGGGCCCTGAGTATCAATCCCTCAAGCACAATCGAGCTTGCACAGGAAGTACAAAATATTGAAAGAAAAGTCGACAATTCATATAGAAAAGTGGTAATAAAGGCCCTAAACGAAATTCCAAACACAAAGGATCTTCTCTTGGTAAAAGACGCAGTAGAGGGAATTGAGGGCATGGCAGACAAGTGTCAGGCCGCATCTGATTCTCTAACTATACTTGCCCTGAGTATGTGAATGGGCTCTTTTTCTGGCACTCTAGTAGAGAGCAGAATAATAATATGGGATATTGAGGAATCCAGATCCATTTTTTCTCTCGGATATTATGGAAAGCCCCTCGGTGTCTACAAACCAAAAGGAATTGATTTTGAAACACCTCTTATCTTAGATCTCATAGAGGGATGTTACCTCGTAGAATCGAAATTACTTTCGGTTAGTAATGTTAGTGGGAATCGAATTGTTTTGAAAGAGATGAAAGAGATTTGCAGAAAACAGTATGTGGATTTTGACATGAAGTATCTGGTATTCAAAAAACTAAGAGACGGAGGGTATATTGTTTCGCCTGGCATCAAGTTTGGGTGTGATTTTGCCGTATATGAACACGGTCCGGGAATCGACCATGCCCCATATCTAGTCGAAGTGGTCGACAATCATCAGGACATCACGGCTACTGGCATAGTTCTGGCTGGAAGGTTGGCAACGACTGTGAAGAAACAATTTATCTTGGCAATCACGTCGATGAATCCTAAAAGGGTATACTTCCTTAGTTTTGATTGGTGGCGAGCATAGTTCTTGCTATAACGAGGACTGATTATGTTCTTCCACTTTACCGTGAATGAAAGTGTAACCTAACATGCTTCTACATCGGGTCTTGTCAAATCAAGAATTGATATTTAGTATTATGAAATTTAGAATCTCTGGATTATCTGAATCATACTTACTTCTTTATTCTTTATTCTTATGCATCCCCTATTGGTAATAAATCGAGGATTCGAGCCGATGTCGTTATTATAGTACTCTTCACGCTCCAAGCCTAAAGTACCTATAGGTACTGCCTCAACATCCATTCCCGTCTTAATCATTTGAGAAGCAAAAGTTTCATTCAGATTTTCTGTCTTGATTGTATCAGGTTCGGAATCTTCGTGAGAGCCGACAGCATCTGCTTTATGTGCTTCATTCATGCTTTTGGTATTTTTCCACTTATAATTAAATTGTGTGAATAATAAGTTCTATGCGTTTCAAGATATAATCCATATCTTGATTACTTGCTAATCGTATACTCGCTATATTTAATAGTGTATTTAATATGCCTTCAACTTATGCGTAAAGGAGATGGACTAGTTGGATAATTCCAAGTTTGCCGAAAAAGTCGTAGTAGTTACCGGAAGCGGGACAGG
The DNA here is from genome assembly GCA_029237505.1 of Nitrososphaerales archaeon. Classification (GTDB taxonomy): domain Archaea; phylum Thermoproteota; class Nitrososphaeria; order Nitrososphaerales; family Nitrososphaeraceae; genus TA-21. The sequence continues at coordinate 32,127 of JARBAW010000118.1, read as the reverse complement.
GATAGGCCAGGCCATTTCAAAGAAATTTGCCGAAAATGGAGCAAGTATAATTTTGCTAGGAAGGCGAAAGGAACCACTCGAACAAACTAGTTCTGAGCTTGAAAAGATTGTGTCCAGTACAGGAGGTAAAGGAAAAATCCGGATATTTCCAGGGGTTGATGTCTCAGACGAAGTTGCAATTACAAATATGTTCGAAACTATTGCAAAGGAAGTCGGACCAATTGACATTCTCGTGAATAATGCTGGAGTATCAGGACCCGTAAAGCTGTTTACTAACTCTAATTTTAATGAATTCAAAGAATGTGTCAATATTCATTTAACCGGAACATTTTGGACAACAGTCAAGTGTATTGAGAATATGCGAAAGGATTCAAAAATTATAACTATTTCTACTTTCTTTACTGAGGAAAATAAATATGAACAGAGACCGTACAGATTTAGAACACCTTATACAAGCGCACAAGGAGCTAAGAATAGGTTAGCAGAAGCATTTGCATGGGAACTAGTACCTGATGGAATTCAGTCCGTTGCAACAAACCCAGGACCCGTTCATTCCGACCGCATCTATAAAACCGTTTATCCAAAGGCAGCCGCAGAGTTCCTTCGAATAGGAGGCTTTCCCGGACTGTCCTCCGTTGAGATAGAAAAAACCTTGCAGCGACTCTTAAATGTCTTAGGAGAGGACCAAGCTCATATTGATAAAGAAATTGAATCGGTTCTTCAAGATGTTTTTATCGAGAGAATAAAAAGTCAAGATGACAAAGCAAAGCTAGCCACGACGCTTGCTGAGATCTTGTCAAAGACTCAGGAGATAGCTGAAAAAATACAACTCAATACAAAGAAAATGATTGTTGATAAAGAATTTCTTTCACAAGATCAAGTAGCAGAAATGGTTCTCAATCTTTCAACTGAAAAAATGAGTAAATTATTGAATGGGAGGGTGATACCAAACGATAGAGTATTCTATCCAACACGTCCTATAGTCGGAACATCTATTCATCAGGACGTCGCAGATATATCAAACAAAGTCATAGTGCTTGCAATAAACTCTACTGCAGAAAAAGATCTTAAGCGAGCGAAATCCATAGCAAGTTCTCTTTTGAAAAAGGTCAAACAGCTAGTAATTCTTACAAAGGACAACAAGGACATGAATCATTTTAAGGATTTCCATGCCCACTCTTTAAATCTGTCAAGTGAGGATTCTGTGAAGCGAATGTTTGATGTAGTTTCAGAAAAATTCTCTGCTGTTAATGGCGTAATCTTGTTGACTGGGGAGCATGATTATGACGTGGCACTAAAATCCCTTGACCGGAAACAATGGGATCAGTTAGTAGTGAATTATTTGCTCGTACCAGCGTTAATAACCAGAGAATCTGCAACCCATATGGCCGCCAAAGGCGCAGTTACAGAACCGTCCTTATTCAAGGGATCTACAGGATCAATAATTATCGTGGGACCAGACTCTCCGATCGGAGATAAGATTTCAGGTGTTGTTCGCGCTAGATCAGAAATCTTCAGGGGTGCCCTTAGACCCTTCAACGCAACAGTTAATCAAGAATTACGCGACGTAATAAAATCAGACATAAGACAGTATTTGCTTCTGCCAGGAAACATAGAGGGTCGAGAACCCAATCAAGACAAAATTAATAACACGATATTGAGCATTATCTCACAAGCAGATAGCGGAAATAATCAAACGATATTCTATGTTGACGAATCGTAAAACAATAAGAAAGTCCGCTATACGACATCATATTCCCACGCTTTGTTTCAATTTCATAAGAAAGCAAATTAATCCACAAGTTATAGTCTATTCAGATGACTGATACATTCGTTTTAGACACCAGTGTCATAATTGAAGGAAAAATTCCAGGTATCATAAATGATAAGATTAGAGCAGGTTCTAAAATCATAATTCCAATAGCCGTTCTGGACGAGCTTCAAGCACAGGCATCAACGAATAAATCTCAAGGTGTCCAGGGGTTGCTTGAAATAAAAAGAATAAGGGACATCTGTGGGGCAAAAAAAATAGACATAGAGTTTAGTGGAACCAGGCCTACGATTGAAGAAATCAGACTAGCTAAACATGGAAGAATTGACGCGATAATTAAAGACATAGCCCTAGACAACAACGCAACTTTAATTACATGCGATTATATCCAACATCTGGTAACGGAAGCTCACGGTATCAAATCAATGCACATTAGTTCTTTAAAGGAAGTTTCAGAATTACAATTCGAAAAATATTTTGATAATGATACCATGAGTATTCACTTGAAGCAAGATACTTACCCATTCGCAAAGAAGGGAGTACCAGGTAACCTGAAGCTAGTGCGACTGGAAGAAAATAGGCTATCATCTGATGATATTTATGAAATTACCAAAGAAATTCTAGAACAGTTGCGATCAAAAAAGGGCTTCACTGAAATCAATAGGGATGGAGCAACCGTTATTCAATTAGGTAAATACAGGATTGCAATAACTAAAGAACCCTTTTCAAGCGGACAAGAAATCACTATTGTAAAACCAGTAGCAAAGTTGACATTAGAAGATTATGGACTGAGTGAAAAATTGTTAGCACGATTGACATCGGATGTTGAAGGTGTGATAATAGCGGGCCCCCCAGGATCTGGCAAAAGTACTTTAGCGAGTAGTCTGGCCGAATTTTACGTTGCTCAAAATAAGATAGTAAAAACTTTTGAATCTCCCAGAGATTTACAAGTACCCAAAGAGGTAACTCAATATGGACCGCTTGAAGGAAGCTTTGAAAATGCAGTTGATATCCTGTTACTTGTACGTCCTGACTACACCATATTTGATGAAATAAGACGATATAGAGACTTCCAAGTTTTCTCTGACATGAAGTTGGCTGGAGTTGGAATGATAGGCGTAATTCATGCAAGTAAACCTTTGGATGCAGTGCAAAGATTTATTGGGAGAATTGAACTGGGTATGATACCGCAAATTCTTGATACTATTATTTTTATGGATGCAGGAATGGTGAAGAAGGTTTATGAAATCTTGCTTACAGTAAAAGTGCCCTACAAAATGACAGAAGCAGATCTTGCCAGGCCTGTTGTAGAAGTCAAGGATTTTTCAACAGGACAAACCGAATACGAAATTTACACTTTCGGTGAAGAAAATGTCATAGTTCCCGTCGATTCAGAAACGGAGGCGGATCAAAACAATATCTATAAACTTGCTGAATCAAAAATAAGAGATGTGATTCGTAGGTTTGATTCTAATCCCGAGATAGCCATAATTTCAAACAATAGAATTAGAATTAAAGTACAGAAAGACACGATTCCCAGAATTATCGGAAAGGGAGGAACAACCATAAGTGAACTCGAAGAGATGCTGGGTGTGAGAATAGACGTAGAGATGAAAACTGCGACACTTGGCAAGGAAATAGATTTTGAAATAAATGAATCCGGAAATGGCGTTGTTATAAATTTAGATGAAAAAATAATTGGTAACAAAGTTAATTTGTATATTGATGACGAGTTCATTTGTGCAAATCAGGTAGGTAAGAAATCAAGAATCAAGATAGACAAGAGATCTGAAAGTGGTAGAAAAATATTAAATGCTATTATTGTAGGTCAGAAAATTAGAATCTTTCAAACAGATAGTAGATAATTAGTAATGGTTACAAAAAATCAGGATACATTAGGATCTAGAGATAAGATAAGGTTTAGCTCCCTAGCTGATTCGATATATTATGCCATCTGCAAATGAAAGCACGTAGAACAAGCCATCTGGACCTGTCTTTAGGTCAGTTATGCCACCAAAACCTTCACCAAACAATATTGAATCTAGTTCTTTATTATTATCTACAACACGATCATCTAACCCTGGCGCATTTAAATTAAAGTCCGTTCTCTCAGCGTTTAATTCGAACCTGTAAAGATTTCCATAAGCCAGATCTCCCACAAAAGCATTGTTAGAATATTGAGCGCCTAGTTTGTCCGAGCTCAAAAATTCAATATCAGTAATTCCAAATGAATCTATAAAGCTCAGAATTGGATCTTTGTAATTAGAATTTGGAAGGTTTACCAAATCATTGTCCGACACTCCACTATCTGAAATTGGGCCCATAACAAGTTTCCATCCACTGTTAAATCCGGGGCTCACCAAATTTATTTCATCATGTGATTTTTCACCATTTTCAGTATCCCATAAAGTTCCGCTAACTGGATCAACTCCCAGACCAAAGCTATTTCTAATTCCATAAGCCTGATACCAATTTATTGGGTCGTCAGGATTGTCACCTTGTAATGGATTATTGGGGGCTGGAGAAGCATCATTTGGGTTTGTCTTAAGGATTGCTCCACTAAAATCTGGATCCGGCCCATTAAGTATATTTTGATCTTTTCCGTTCCTTTGCAACTCTCCTGTTACTGAATAGAGATATCCATCTTTACTGACGGCTAATTTGCCTCCTTGATGATTAGTTGCAGGGGTTCCTGGTAGATCCATAAACACTTCTTCATTTGTTAGTTCTGGTCCAGGTGCCAGAGAATATTTGAATATTCTATTCATAACTCCGCCATCTTTGACCGTCGCATACAGAAATATGTTTTCATCAATTCTTTCAACTCCCAATAGTCCCCGTTCATTCTTGTTATCAACATCTAGCGTTACCAACGGTTGATCTTGAAGTACCCCATTACTTACAAGCCTAACATTTCCGTCTTTCTCTAGAACCAGAATATTATTTTCATCTAAGAATAACATGCTTGTTGGAGATGTAAGACCGCTAACAAAAGATTCCACCTGTAAGTTGGAATCTTTTAAGCTAGGCAGTGCATATACCAAATTATTTTGCAAAAGAAATACAAATGAAATAATGGCTATAGAATACGCAAGGAATTTTTTCATACCTTGAACAAAGAAACTCTGTAATTATTATATTTTGCCTAGAGGTATTTCTTTTATTCTCTTATACTCAAGTTTCCTCTGACAATATACCATCGACTAGCAATATGGTCCTGAGTTGTCTTGCGAGATCAGTAACTGTGACAATTCCAATCACTTTCCCTTCTGAAAGTATTGGCAATCTACGTATTTTGTGATTGACCATCCTTTGTACAGCTACTTCTACCGGAGTGTCTGGACTGGCGTACGTTTGTATCTTTGACATTATTGTATCTACCTTAACTGTGGAAGACACTAGATCCTTTGTGCAGATTTTCTTTACAAAATCCTTTTCTGTGATTATCCCGACAGGAACGTTTTCCCTTTCAACAATCAGTGAGCTTATTCGTTTTTCAGTCATGATTTTAGCTGCTTCATGAGCTGTAATTCCTTCATCGATGGAAATGACATTTTTTGTCATTATATCCTGAACTCTGTCGTTCAATATTCATTCTAAATAATCATCAAGATAAAAACTTAAGTCTTGCCAGCAAAGACTGTTTATTTGCCCCAATCTATACTGCCCAATGCTCTGTCACTTTGTGATCTTACAAATAAATTAAAATTAGTAGAAAGAAACAGCTAGGATAGATCTTAAGTGAAGATAGGAATAGTAGTTTTTCCAGGAAGTAATTGCGATCGGGATGTACATCATGTTCTAAATGATGTCATGGGAATAAATGCACAATACATTTGGCACACTGAAGAATCAATTAACCAATACGACGCACTAATTTTACCAGGAGGATTTTCATATGGAGATAGACTGCGAGCAGGTGTAATTGCAGCACAGAGTCCCATTGTAGAAGCAATAAAGAAAAAGGCACAAGAGGGCTTACCAATTCTTGGCATTTGCAATGGTTTTCAAATATTAGTTGAAGCCGGACTCCTGCCAGGCGCTTTGGTAAAGAATGTAAAACTACAATTTTCGTGTAAGTGGTTAAAAATGGAAGTGTTGAATGTCAACACACCTTTTACTAATATGTTCAGTTTAAATGATGAAGTTACAATCCCCATTGCACATGGGGAAGGCCGATTTGTTATAGATGATGATAAACTTGGTGAGCTGAAACGTAACAACCAGATTGTTTTCAAATATAAAGATCAAAATCCAAATGGTTCTACAGAAATGATAGCAGCAATATGCAATAAGGAAGGCAATGTCATGGGTCTTATGCCACATCCAGAACGAGCATCTGAGTCCATTCTCTTACCTAACCAAACAAAGAGCAATGCAGGTCTAATATTTCATTCATTAAAGAATTTCCTGTCGTCGTATGTCAAAAACTAAATTGATGATATAGAATGCTAACCAAATCAGAAGAAATTTACTTATTAAGAAAATTAGGGAGGCAGGCAAATGTGTTAGAAATTGATATGATCGATGCGGAATGGTCAGAGCATTGTTCGTACAAATCGTCAAGAAAGTATGTAAGATCATTACCATCGCGTGGTAAAAGAGTCATTGTTGGACCAGGATATGATGCTGGAGTACTCGATATTGGAGACGACGATGTTATAACAGTTCATATTGAAAGCCACAATCATCCATCCGCCGTAGAGCCTTACGGCGGTGCTGCCACAGGAGTAGGTGGGGTCATAAGGGACATTATATCAATGGGAACCAGACCGGTAGCGTTACTTGACGCTCTACGATTCTCTTCAATTGATAAAGTGAAAAAGACATCAAAGTCAAAATGGTTGTTTAGGAATGTTGTGAGAGGCATAGCTGATTATGGTAATTGCATTGGGATACCAACAGTTGGTGGAGACATAGAATTTGATAATTCTTTCAAGGATTATTGTTTGGTTGATGTAGCTGCAATAGGGCTTGGAAAAAGAAGTCAAATAATATCCAATCACGCAGAAGACGGAGACATCATAGTTTTAGCAGGCAATCCGACAGGAAAGGATGGAATTCGTGGAGCGTCATTTGCTTCTAAATTGCTTGACAATGAAGAAGATAGGTCAGCTGTTCAAATTCCAGATCCATTTTTGGAAAAATTATTGATAGAGGCTACGATTGAGGCAACCAATAGAAACTGCATTAATGCTACAAAGGATCTCGGAGGTGGAGGTCTCTCCTGCTGTCTTTCAGAGCTATCCCACCTAGTCGAAAAAGGGTTTGAAATTGAATTATATGCTGTTCACACGAAAATGGATGACATTACTCCAAACGAGATTATGATATCAGAATCACAAGAAAGAATGGTTTATGTGATAAATAAGAACAAACTATCAACATTCGATGAGATTTTCACGAAATATGGTATAACGTACTCTATTATTGGTAAAGTAAGTGGTAAAGATAATCTCAAGATTCTTTATGAGGGAAAACCAATAGCTAGTTTATCTTGTAATTTGATGGTCAATGCCCCCCTAGCTAAATGGAAATCAAAGAGACCAAATTATTTGAATAATTTAAAAACAAAAATCAAAATGGAAATGTTGGACAATTACAATGACATTTTGTTAAGACTTCTTGCGAATCCAAATATTGGTAATAAAGACTGGGTTTACCAACAATATGACCATGAAGTGGGTTTAAGAACGGTAATAAAACCGGGCTCCAATGCATCAGTAATAAGAGTAAACGATAACAAGTTCGTGTCTATCAAATTAGATGGGAATTCCAAGCACTGTTATCTAGATCCTTATCAGGGAATGCTAGGGTGTTTGTCTGAATCGTGTAGAAATGTTGCGTGCACTGGAGCACAACCCATTGGCATACTAGATCACCTGCAATTTGGAAGCCCCGAGAATCCACATATTTATTGGACATTTATTAAGTCAATAAAAGCAATCATAGATTTTTGTAGTTATATGAAAATTCCAGTAGTCGGTGGAAAAGTAAGCTTTTATAATGAAACAATGAACTCCCCCATTAAACCGTCCCCTGTGATTGGGACAATTGGTCTTATTAAAGATAAAACCCACATAACTAACAATGTACCAAATAGTGGAAACAGGTTGTTCATTCTAGGTCATACAAGAGAAGAATTAGGTGGCTCTGAATACTTTGAGTTAATTGATCGTGAAAAATATGGAAGAGTCCCCAAGGTTAATTTGAATACTGACAAGAAAAATAGATCGGCCGTACTAGACATGATAGAAAAAGGTCTAATTGAGTTCGTACATGATTGTTCCAAAGGTGGGATTGGAACCGCGCTTTCAGAGCTGGCCATTTTTGGAAATACAGGAATAAACATAGACCTGAAAAATATTCCAAACACATGCACCCGTAATGACTTTCTACTCTTCTCTGAAACCCATTCGAGGTACATAATAGGTACGAACAACCCAGACGAGTTAAAGAAATTTATGAGAAACAGAAAATGCAAATTCTCAGAAATAGGGAGAACTGATTCTACTATGACTCTAAGAATACACGAGTCTGGTAAAGAAGTCATAAATCTGCCCCTCAAAGAACTGGCAAATAGATACAATACAATGAATAATACAATGGATGGGATCTAGACACAAATTAATTGGAGCAAATTTTATTTAAATCCATCTGGAAGAATTGATAGTTAATGGTTCATGAGAATTGTGGTGTCATTGGTTTTTTTTCACTTAATGGCCATAATGTGATACCTTATGTAATTGATTCTTTGAGGGCACTGCAGCACAGGGGTCAGGAATCATGGGGGTTTGCAGTCCCATCGAAGCCACCATATAAGAGCTTAGGTTTGGTTTCGGCTTCAAGAAATTTCAAAAGCATTATTGGAAAGTTCAATTCTCATGCAGCGATAGGACATGTTAGATACTCCACATTTGGAAAAAGCAATTTGGATAATGCACAGCCATTAAAAATTAAGGATCTTTGCATTGCGCATAATGGCACCATAGCCAATGTAGAAGAGTTATCTAACATGGTAGGGGGCTGCACGTTTTCGCCGCAAACAATGACTGATACACTGCTCGCAGCACAGAGACTGATGATGCACCTCGAAAAGAATGATAACATGGTCGAGGCATTACGCGTCTTGAAGGAGGAGATGATAGGATCTTTTTGCTTCACCCTCTTGACTGATGACGGGACTGTTTATGCAGTTCGTGATACACGAGGATTCAGACCATTGGTCTTGGGTCATATTCAAGAAACCAACACTTACATGATATCTTCAGAATCTTGTGCTATTGATACTGTTGGAGGTAAACTTCTTGGAGATATTCAACCAGGAGAATTATTGAGGATTAGTTCAAAGGGAATTGAAAGACAGCAATTTTCCACAAGCGAGTATCATTCTCATTGTTCATTTGAATTCACATATTTTGCCCATCCAAGTAGTACAATAGAAGGTGTTAATGTCTATGAAGCAAGAAAGAAGATGGGACATTACTTGGCAAGAAAATATCCAGTTAAGGATGCTGATGTTGTTATACCAGTCCCAGATTCAGCCAGACCAGCAGCACTAGGTTACGCTGAGGAATTGGGAATTCATTTTGAAGAGGGATTATTAAAAGACCGATATCGCAAAAAGGGTTCTATGCGAAGCTTCATTGAACCTTACCATGGAGAACGTGTAGAGATTAACAAAGGAATTGTTCCAATACCGGAAGTCATAAAGGGAAAAAGTGTAGTTGTAATAGACGATAGCATAGTTAGAGGCACAAGTTCACAGTCCATCATAAAGATACTACGTTCGGCAGGAGCGTCAAAAATATCACTCATCGTTACTTTTCCACCCATAAAATATCCATGCTATGCAGGTATCGATTTTCCATCTCAAGATGAACTATTGGCATTCCAGAATCAAAATAACGAAAGCGATATTGAATCTGAGGTTGCAAAGAGTCTTGGTGCAGATAAAGTAATTTACAATGATACTGTTAACCTTGCCCGGGCAATTGGAATTGATGAAAAGGAATTATGTTTTTCTTGCTCCAACGGAAATTATCAACCACTGGGGATAAAGCCTGTGTTTAAGACTAGAGCCGAAGTGAAAGGAGATTTGGAAAATTGAATACATCTCAAAAAAAAATAGATTTTAGCATTGTTAATAATTACTCAATTGCTTAAATATTTGAGAATCAAATTAATTTAGATTTGAAAAGACTTTATTTGATTTCTATTTGTGTTGCGGTTGTTGCTTCGCTGTCTTTTCTTTCTTATATAATTATTCAGTACTATAATCGTCCCGACTATTCATTAGAGGTCGACGCCATGAGAGAGGATCAATCTCTTTTCATAAATAGTAGGATCATACTTACAAATGTAGGAAAGCAACCGATCACAAATGTCTTTGTTGATTATGGGATGAAAAACGAAACCATCCTCACTATTAATCCGGGAGAAAAAATTGCGCTTTCACCCCCGGAAGGAAGTAATCTGAATCTTGTCAAGATCACAGCGAATAATGGCATAAACATTACCGCAGGGTATAGAACTCCAATAAAAATGCCAGGAATGATGGGATCATAAAAAATGATGTTTTGCTTTCCCTCTTTTCGTCCGAGTTCTGCACCATAATTTGTTCGTCCATAAGGTCTGTACCTTTGGTTTTGCATTTACAGATATGTTAATCCTAACAACAAGACATTAAAATTACCGCAAGATAATTTTTTTCTATTGAAAACTTCGGCGTACAGGACATTATGTCAAGAAATAATCAAAGTCGATTCATCAATTAGATCCGCTGGAATCACTAATGAGGATGGGATAATATTACACATTAGTCATCGCAAAGGTATCAAACCTCTCCTTTCTTCAGAAGAAAGAGCTCAATATGCAATTACTGCAGCCACAAGACAATTTACAAGACTTAGATGGGAAGTATTATTAGGCAAAATACAGTATGCAAGTTCACATTATACTAAATTAATCAGAGCTACAATCCCCGTGACAGATGATAACAGGAAATTATCATATGTAATAATACTTTCTCTCGATGCAGGAACTGACAATTTTCATGAAATAATAGTGGAAAAGGTAATCCCATTAATAAAAAAAAGGAAATCTGACCTCAAGTCCTGAATGAGTAAGAACTAATTTTATATTTTTTGATTCTTTGTGTTCCTGCTAATATCTATCTTGCTGAGAAACCACCGTCAATAGTCAGAGTTGTTCCTGTGATCCAGTTAGCATCATCAGAGCACAAATAGACAACGGCGCCTGAAATATCGCTGGTATTTCCTATTCTCCTCAGTGGAAAAGATGATTCCAGTTGCTCCTTAGATTTCTCGTCTTGCAAATAAGGTTCAATCATGGGACTTCTTATTGTGGAAGGTACAATGCAATTGCATCTAATACCAAATGACCCGTACTCAACAGCAATACTTTTCGTAAACATTATGATACCAGCTTTAGTAGCGCCGTAAATTGAAAGTGGGACATTTGGTATAGCCCGAATACCCAAAAGCGAGGAAATATTAACTATATTCCCAATTTTCTTCTCCATTATAATTGGTAATACTGCTTTAGTCATTTGAAAAGTTCCGATCAAATTTGTTGAAATTAAATTATCCCACTGATCTTCACTCATCATGTGAAACGGGATTGGATCATTAATGACTCCTGCATTGTTCACAAGAATATCTACCGTATCAAACGATGAGATTGTTTGTTCAATCACATTCAGCACTTCTGCCTCCTTGGTAATGTCTGCACTAACTGCCAGCAAATCATTTGAGTTATCATTATCCGAAATAACTTTTGCCAATTTAGAACGATCTCTACCTACCAGAGTTACTCTGCAACCTTCCTTGACGAGGCGTTCAGTAGTAGACCTTCCGACTCCTCCACCGGCGCCTGTGACAATTGCGACCTTTCCTTTAAGACTCATACCAATCAATACAACTTTGAACTTTTAAAGTTTAAAGAATATTTAGATACTTTAAATTTCCAATAATTTTGTATTCTATCGATGAAGTCCTCATTTAACAGATCACAACTCTCACCTAATGATATCACATTGGGAATAATAGGCGGCGGACAACTTGGAAAAATGATCGGCATTGAAGCAAAGAGAATGTCACTGAACCTTGCATACCTGGACCCCGATATGACATGTCCTGCCTCAACGATTGCCGATCAATTAATTGTTAGCGACTATAAAGACGAGAAATCAATTCTCGAATTAGCAGAAAAATCTGACGTGCTTACCTATGAAATCGAACTTGCAAATTCTGCCGTACTTAAAGATCTTCAATCCAAGGGACTCGCAGTTCATCCTTCTCCTGCCGTACTTAATACCATTCAGAACAAGTTAAGACAAAAGAAATTTCTAAAATCAAAAGGTATTCCAGTTCCAGATTTTGAGGAGATCACTTCAATAGACCAAGCAAGAAGAATCTGTAAAGATTCTGACTATCCATTGCTGCTGAAAGCATGCGAGGATTCGTATGACGGAAGAGGGAATTATTTGATCAGATCTCCTAGAGACATTGATAAAGGAATTCGGTATTTTGAAGGAAGAAGTTGCATGATAGAGAAATTCGTGCACTTTACCAAAGAAGTGTCAGTCATGGTGGCCCGTAATACTAAAGGACAGATAGCGTCGTTTCCAGTTGTTCACAACATTCACAAGAACAATATACTGGATACAACTATCGTTCCAGCGGGAATTAGTAAAACGGTAGAAGCAAATGCGAGAACTATAGCTGAAAAAGTAGTCAAGTCATTGAAAGGCGTTGGTATATTTGGTATCGAAATGTTTCTTGAAGATAATAAATTATTGATAAATGAAATTGCTCCAAGGCCGCATAATTCCGGTCATTATTCAATCGAAGCTTGTAGTGTTTCTCAATTCGAGCTACACATAAGAGCTATATTTGGTCTTCCACTGGTAAAACCCAGATTGCTGTCACCGGCCGTAATGACAAATATTCTTGGGATTCCTAATTATACGGGACGTTATTCAATTACTGGAATTGATAGAGCATTTACCGTGCCGGGTATGAAATTGCACCTATATGGCAAGAGGATAACAAAGCCACAGCGAAAATTAGGTCATTTTACAATTACCGCAGAAACTACACAGGAAGCATTATCTAGAACTAGGAGAGTAAGGAAATTATTAAGAGTGGAAAAGTTACTTGGAAACAAGAAAGAAGAAGAGTAAGAAGAAGAATAGTCCGCTTGTTGGGATAATCATGGGAAGCGATTCTGATCTAAAGATAATGAATCAGGCCTCCGAATTTCTGAATAAAAGTAATGTGTCTCATGAACTGGAAATTGTTTCGGCTCACCGGACACCAGAACTAATGTTTGATTATGCCAAGACAGCAAAAAAAAGGGGCCTTAAAGTAATCATCGCTGGTGCTGGAGGCTCTGCACATTTGCCAGGCATGATTGCATCACTGACTACTTTACCTGTGATTGGCGTCCCAATTGAAAGTCATAATCTAAAGGGCATGGATTCATTGCTTTCAATAGTTCAGATGCCTAGTGGGATTCCAGTTGCATGTGTAGCAATCAATGGCGCAATAAATGCTGCAATCCTTGCATGCCAAATCCTTGCATTGAGCAGTAAAGGCATATCCAATGATGTAGAAGGTTTTAGAAAAAACCTATACAAAAGTGTGATAGAGAAAAGAGAACGAATGAAAAAAAAATGATTCCTTTCAATTACTCAGGAAATAATTAACATCGCCACATAAAAAATCACGGTTATTGCAAGTGAAACCTTTGTGATATTCATAGACTTATTCAAGGCTGAAGCGTAATTATCGAATTGATCCCTGCCCATTAATTTAACTTGTGAGTAGGTATCCAAATACGAAAAGCTTGAAGCAAATGTCTTTGACATCGCATTCTGAGATATTTCAATAAATGCTGCAACTATATCTTTCTCAGTAGTAACATTACCTAACGCATAATACCCTTGACGGGTTCTTTTCCCTGAACTAGAATGTGTATCAGATGAGCAGATTTCTAACATGTTAATTCCAGCTTCCTTCAACTGCCTAAGAATTTGTATTCGTAGGCCATTGATTAGGTTATTTGAATCTGACCAACCAATTAGATGATCTTGATTATTGATACGAATATTCAGAACACCTATTCCAGCTCCGCCAAGCTCAGCAAATTTGAATCCAGATGATAGCGAGTTTGAATACCCTACTTCATATGAATAATATTTCTGTTCTTTCAATTTTTCTAATGCTTTTATTGCAAGTTCAGTAAGAACTGTTTCCTCTTCGTCGGATATCTTACTTCCTAATGCATTGTGAGCGTCTGCTACCATAATATCTGAATATCCAAGATCCTTGGCAAATTGTTCAATTTTTTCTCGAATAGTGTACGGTAAATCCTCCATACCGCCATCTTTCGAAATAATCATAAGAACACTAGATCTAAAATCAATACAAGTAAGTGAAAAATCATTTGATTGCGTCTGAACAGGCAATGTGCACTCTGCTCCACTATTTCTGATTTCCGATTTTTTTAATGATTCAAGATACTTATTTACCTCAATAGTTGTAGGCAAGTTTTTTGAATGATCAGAAATGCTATGTAGTACTATTGCATTATTATCAAAGAAATTGAAGACCTTCTGCGGAAGATTGCTTCCACCAATTGGATTAAACGGTCCGGGATGAATATCAGGCAATACAACGAAAACTTGTTTATTTCCAACTCTTTCAAATTTCAAGAGTCTAGTTCGGACATTATCTTCTATTGACCTAGAGTCGAATATGTCTTCCATCTTTTCTTGTTTGTTTTCGGTCCATGCAGATAGAAATGCTTGCAATACACTAAAGGTACTCTTCAAGTAAGGATAACCTGCGCGATCGGCCAACACAGACCATACAATCCCGATTGCAAATATCGATGATCCGATAATAATCACACTTAGATGGTCTTCAACGTTAGATGAAAAAGATATAGGCAATATACTAAAAAAAAAGATTGCAGGTAGAACAAATGCAATTAATATGGATCGAATTATCCTTGATCCAAATACTGAAACAAAGATACCATAACGGAGACTGCTTGCAATGAACATTCCTCCTAGACTATAGGTGAGAATATCTGAATTTTTGCCAAAAATATTGTTTGCCAGAATCCCCAACATGATAGTCACTAACCATAATGAGCTTGAGAAAGCCGCAACATGTATGACTTTCGTTATCTTATTACTTGGTGTTCCTCTAAGAAGAAATAAATCTAAAAAAAATCCTGCAATAGTTATCCCAAATGCTATAACTAAATGGATTGTTAGTTCTAGGCCGGGATAAGAATTATAATTTATGACAATTATGCCTAGCGCAGCAATTAATGCAATAGCTGCAGAGGTTCTGTATGACGATGGATTAATTAGTGTAAAATACCATCTTCTGTGAATGTCTGTTACACTGTCTTCACTAATCAATTAATGTTACTGGTTATGATCTATACTGGGAAGACAAGTCTTATAATTATTGAAATTCCTATTAGAGCACCAGTAATACCAAGTATTACTTCTGGTTTTACTTTTACACCACGAGTTTCATCTTCAAAGAATCTTAACAACCCTGCGCTGGAAGCAGGCAATGGTGCATTCTTTTTCTTTCCTTCACCCAATGTGAATATTGTTTGAAGATTCATGTCTTAAATACATTCCGTTTTATTCGTAACTAAATTTAGATAGTCTTAATTTTCAATATAATAATTTAATTTTTTCTAAGATTCTGAGATAGTAATCAATGACTCTCAATCTTTGTTCTTCCTCAATCAAATTTTTATCTGATCCGATACTATTTGTCAAATCATTTAGTCTGTTTCTTATTTTTTCTCTCAACTCATCTTTGTTCTTGTTCTCAACAATATTCTCTACTTCCATGGACGTGTTATCTTCAGGTAAAGTTGTGTTCCCACAAATAATACATTGGATTTCGTTATCTTTTCTAACTTGAATTCCGTTGCACTTGTTACATGGTTCAGAAAGCAATGTTCCGCCTCTAAGCAAGAATTCCGCTGCATTTTTCAGTTTATTTCTATATTCATCAGATGCTGTCATCTTATGAAATTATTTTTGTAATCATGTAAATTAAAGTCTTCTAAACTATTTGCAATAATTAATACAGAATAATTATTGCGATTATAGAATTTGAAACTACTTTTTCCAAAAGAATTTCAAATTTTGATGTTTGTACTATAACGGGCAAGGCTTAATAATGAGAATACTTCAATCAAAATTAATCATAATATGGCGGTGATATGCAAAAAATGTGGACTACCAAACGATCTCTGTGCATGTGGCGAGCTGGATAAAGAAGATACTAGAATTGTGATAAGACTTGAAACTAGACGTTTTTCCAAAACAACTACAATGATAGAAGGCATTGATCCAAAATTAAGTGACATACAACACATTGTGAAAGAACTAAAGAGTAAATTGGCCTGTGGTGGAACAGCTAAACCAGGATATATCATGCTGCAGGGAGATCACCGAGAAGAAGTAAAGTCCTATCTAGTCAAGTTTGGATTTACCGAATCGGCTATAGAAGTTCAGTAGTCGATTTAGGAATAGAAAATTTTACCTTCTTTTACTAACGTGAAATTAAGATCATTAGCTTGATTAAAAAAATAAAATAAAATAAAAAAATAAGATTGTAGGTTTGACTTTTCTAATTTACCAGTGATGTTTCTCGTCAGGAATCAGACCTATCTGTCCTGATTCAAAATATTTGTCTAATTCTTTTATCCAGCCTTCCTTTGCAGAACCACCGCCTAAGCCCTTTCTCCTCATATAGAATGCAATTACTGCGAGCAAGAACACCGCAAACATTATTGTTCCAAATATGTAGACCATTACATCATAGAACAAAGGATCGTACGATGGACCGATTTGACCGATTAGGCTATGTAGTGTATTTCCTATCACTGTAAAAAGTCCTTCAATTCCGCTCATTATCTATTAGCAAATTAATTCTATGATATATACATTTTGGTGAGACGGTAGAAACTGAGGCAAAAAGCAATTCTTGAATAAACAACAATACGAAAATCGAAAAGATACCAAACCCTTCACAAAGTTGATGTTTCGTCTATTGAGATTATTATAGAAATATAGAAATGTAAAGACACGTACGCTGGATAATCGTTGAATAAGAAATAAAAAAATAGTAGTAAAGTAGCGCTAAGCGCTTACGGATTTTTTACCTCTGCTCATCACAATGAATGCAGCAGCTACAGCTCCAAATATTGCAACTATTGCGCCTGTGTATATTGCAGCGTCGCCGATGTTCTTTCCAAAGAATGCAGTACCAGATCCATATGCACCAGCTTGTTGAGCATTGGCAACTTTCTCTTTAGCTAGACGTAGCTGTTCCTCTACACTAAGGCCCGTATCCTGACCAGTTGTATATTGTGCACTCGCTGTTTGATACAAGGTTAATGCTAAAGGTCCCATTGCAACTAGGATTGTTGCTATTGTAACGACGGTAAGTGAGTTCATACTAAATTTGTAATTTTGAATCCAATTATATAACCTTATTGGTATAAAAAAATTTTACGCCAAGAATTGAAGAGTTTCCATTATTGATGTTAGGAAATTCTAGTTTAGGTATCATAAGTAACATTTAAGATGCTCGTTATTGATTCGTAGTTAAATGGCTCGAATTCATGCTCATACCCATGGTAAATCGCATTCAACGCGCCCCATTTCATATAGTACTCCATCTTGGATAAATGAAAAGTCTGAATTGTCTACGATCATAGTTCAACTCTCAAAGGATGGTCTGAGCCCTAGTGAAATTGGTGTAAGAATGAGGGACCAGTATGGTGTTCCACTGATAAAACCCATTTTAGGAAAGGGAATAAACCAGCTTCTTGAAGAAAATAATTCCACACCAGAAATGCCAGAAGATCTAAACCAACTAGTTCAAAAGGCACTAGCTTTGCAAAAACATCTTAAAGTCCATAATACTGATAAGAGGAATATTCGATCACTCGAGTTAATAGAAGCAAAAATTCACAGACTTTCAAAGTATTACAAAAAGAAGGGAAAAATTCCACTAACTTGGAAATACGCAGCCGTTATCGCTAGACTTGAATAATGAATTAAATGGGTTATAGCGAATTTCATGATAATGTAAATTCAATCAGCGAGAAGACAAAGAATTTAGTCGATGATAGAAAGGATATTTTAATTGTATCCAATCCATCCTGCGATGGCATTATATCCGCTAGCTTACTCATAAAAGCTATTTGGAAACTTGGCGGTAAGGGAACGGCTCGCTTTTTAACAAGATTTGATGAAGAGATTTTTACTGATCTGAAGAAGGAGGGTCATGATTTCTATTTTTTTACTGATATGGGCTCAGGACTGTCAGAGCTTTTTAATAGACTTTTCACGAAGAACTGGGCGACTTTAGATCATAAAAAAATTAGTATTACTGAAATAGCGATAGATGATAATAACGCGATTCTAAATCCTTGGAAATATGATATTGATGGTGACACGGAAATTAGCTCAGGCGGTATTACATATCTATTAGTGAAAAACATAGACAAAAGGTTTTCAGATTTATCTCCACTTGCAGTAGTTTCTGCGCTAGGAGAGTATCAGGACATCGGGGATAAAAGATCACTTGTTGGTCTCAATAACGAAATACTACAAGATTCAAAAAAAGATGGTCTTATACAAACAGATATTGATCTATTGTTGTCTTTTAATGAATTCCTCCCTATTCATGAATCCATAGCAAATACTTATGTTCCATACTTGTATGGACTAACATCAAATAGCAAGAAATGTCTTGACCTTCTCAGAAAGACAAACATTGATCTAAAAAAAGATGGACGCTTAAAGACAATTAGTGATATTAATCAGGAAGAAAAGTTTCTAATATTGGAGACTATCAAGACCCACCTTAGTTCTCAAATTGACTCCAGTATTGATAACTTGGAAAATATTCTCATAGGCCATACTTATGTGCTTCCGGCAGAAGAGCGTGGCAGTCAATTGTATGACGCACGGAGATTTTCAGAATTACTAAGTTCATGTGCGCTTAACAATAAAACAGGACTGGGTATGACAATCTGCTTAGGAGATCGCTCGACTTCTCTTAACGAGGCTGAAAAGGACGTACAAGAATTCAACAGCAATTCCCAAAAATTAATATCAAAAATACTTAAGGAGAAATGGAGGATTTTTGACAAAGGTTTGTATCTTGTCATTAATGCAGAAGGAATCATTGAGTCAGATCATGTTGGTCATCTGTCGAGACTATTGGGTTCACATTATCAATTTATGAACAAGATAATTATTATCAAAACCGCGATTGATGAAAATTATTTAAAATATTTCATTAGCTTTATGCTAAAGGGAGCGATAGATGTACAACAAATGACAAAGGAATTATCAGAATCAGTTAGCGGAATTACGGTGACATTTAACAATGCCGAAGGACAAATAGTTGTACCACCTGCACAAGAGGATTCTTTGATGTCTATTATTCACAAACAAATAAAAAAGATTCCAAAATGAAGGAAGGATTTAATATCAAGTCTACCATGAAGATAGAATTTGATAGTAAAAAGGAAATAGATACCTTGATAAACGTATTAAAACCCGATAATGTTTGTATACCCGATGGATTGAAGATCGATATTAGATCTGAAAACAAATATTTAATAATTGACATCCAATGTGAGAATGGATCAGGAACGTACCTTAACACGATTGATGAACTACTGGAACATATTTCGTTATCTAGGGCAGTGACATCTGATGATTGATGCTAAGCTTCTTAAAGAAAATCCAAAAGTCATACGAGAAATGCTTGAGAGAAGAAGGATTAATTATCCACTTGATGAGCTCCTGGAACTTGACGTGAAAAGACGTGACCTAATAGTAGAAACACAGAATTTAAGGCACAGAAAAAATACATTATCACAAAGCATAGCAAGCAAGAAAAAAAATCAAATATCTGTCAAAAATGAACTTGACGAAATGAAAAATGTTGGCGAGCTGATGAAAA
The DNA here is from genome assembly GCA_029237505.1 of Nitrososphaerales archaeon. Taxonomy (GTDB): domain Archaea; phylum Thermoproteota; class Nitrososphaeria; order Nitrososphaerales; family Nitrososphaeraceae; genus TA-21. Next base: position 12,303 of record JARBAW010000118.1, on the reverse strand, counting down.
CTACGGACTCTAATAGGATGCTAATAGAAAAAAGATATTCTGAATTAATATACTCAATTCCCAACTTGTTGCATGAATCAGTTCCGACTGGAAACAACGAGGATGACAATATTGTTGTCAGGACGTACGATGATTATATGAAATCAACATCCAAAAATGACCATGTCGATCTGGCAAATTCCTTAGGACTTATCGATCTTGAAAGAGCGGCTAAAATAGCAGGGGCCAGGTTCTATTTCCTAAAAAAAGAACTCGTCAAGTTGAATCAGGCATTGATAAATTATGCTCTTGACTTTCTTGAACAACATGGCTACCTATTAATTCAGCCGCCATTCATGTTAAAAAACGATGCAATAAAGGGATCGATAATCATGGATGATTTTCAAGATGTGATTTACAAAATTGAAAATGAAGATCTATACATGATAGGTACGTCGGAACATGCGATGGCATCAATGCATATGGATGAAATTCTAGATTCCACAATACTTCCGCTGAGGTATGCCAGTATTAGCCCTTGTTTCAGAAAAGAGGCAGGAGCTCATGGCAAAGACATGAAGGGAATTTTCAGGGTCCACCAGTTTGAAAAAGTGGAACAATTTGTAATATCAGATTCAACAAATTCATTTGATGAACAAGAGAGAATGCAAAGTATCTCTGAAAGATTTTACGAGAATTTGGAAATACCGTTTAGAGTGGTACTGCTATGTAGTGCTGATACGGGTAAGGTGTCATCAAAGACGTATGATATAGAAGCCTGGATGCCTGGACAAAATAAATATAGAGAAATTGGATCATGTTCCAACTGTATTGATTTCCAATCAAGACGTTTAGGTATACGTCATAGAGAAAAAGTTAACGAGGAAACTCGATTGGTTCACACACTGAATAGCACTCTTGTCGCCACAGAACGTACAATGGTTGCAATACTTGAGAATTATCAAACAAGCAATAAAACGATAATTATCCCAACCGTATTAAGGAAATACATGGGAGACATGAAGGAAATCAAATCCTCCTAATTTGGCTACCAAGTCCCGAAACGTAGCTAAAATGATGTTTAGGACTGGATAAAGATATAAAGCTGACCTGAGAGACGGTATCAATGTCTAACGATAATTTAGACAAAAAATCGACTATACACCTCAATTCAAACCATCATGCTGAATTCATAAACATCAACTCACACCTTTATGAAGAATTACAAAGAGAAGCTGAAGAAAAACACTTTACTACCAAAAATTATTTCGAAATCATCCTAGACAGACATTTGAGAAGAAATCACATGATCAATAGAATCTGGCCAGAACTTCAAATTGCAGGTGTTGATGAAGAGCTCATACTCGTGGTAAATGTTATTGATAAAAAATTCTTTAATGTAAGATTACATGACAAATATCTCTTCTGCGAACAGGACAAATCCACGGGTTGCAATCATACTGCATTTGTATGGATGCAGGCTGAAGATTTAGATTTTAGATGGTAATATCTAACTTCCACTTGAACTTGGTACCCTACTAGTTTTAGTGATAATAGCGTCAAATTCGCTTTAGACAAATTTTGCATCCATTGCGTATATGAAACTACATCTGAAACTGTTCAATTTAAAAACTTGATAAAATCTTTCAATAGTAATTTTTGGTCCTCAAAGAGAGCATCATATGTTTCAATTAATTCTCTTTCAATTGATATTTGGTCCTTTAATACAGTTCTTAATTTCTCTAGCGTTACAGGGTGAATATTATCTATTTTATCGGTAGAGTAGTCATGAATGTAGGCATTAATGATTTTTATCAAGAATGATGGAATTGTCTGTAACAGCAACAGAACAGTTTTTTTCAGGAGGTCATCCCCCGAGGTGCTGCCGTCAATATTATTAAAATAATCTTTAATGATTTTCATCCTGCTATCTCCCAACTCCTCTATGGACGATGCAACCAAAACGCCTGTTTCTGTTAATTCGTAGAACGGAATGCCTTCCAATTGAAGGGCCTTCGGACCTCGTCTGAGCGGTAGACGTCCTCCTTCTTTTACTAATCCAGATGGTATTAACACTTCATTTAGATCTTTGAAAATAGCTGAGTAGATGTTTTGCCACAGCATTCCATTGTTTTTTGCTATTGCATGGGCGATCGCGGTACGAGTCCTCAATTCTGGGTTTTTTTCCAAGACCAAATGACAGATAATTCCCCTTTGTCGTTTAGCCTCACCGGTGAATTTATTATTTTTCGTTTTGAAAGTATCAAATATAGCAATGTGCGAAGATTTATTCTTCAGAACCACGCGCTTGTCATATGTAATTAGGCTAAAGTTTTCCTTACTCATCTTTGCTTCATTGATCCTAGTAATTTTTTTTCTTGTAATACCGGTAAAATGCCCAGACTGGAAAATGATTGATATCTAGACTTTCTTATATTTTGGCCACGATTTGTCTTGCATGTGGGCTGTGTTCTAATCTTACAGCAACAACAGGGACAATTGTATTGAAATATTTCAATGATATTCATGTCAAAAGCTGCCTCACAGGTTACACAATAACCTTCCTTGCTTTCATACCTCGGAACCTTGCGAAGAATAAGATAATTGCATTTTTTCTTACATGTGTGTTTCAATAACCTAGTACCCCACATCCAAATTGAATTGTGAATTTCTTTATGATGTCAATTCTATCCGTTAGGAACAAGTACCTTAGTCCAAAAGTAGTAATAGAGCATGTCCGGTATCCAGATCCAAGATTCCTTTCTGTTACCATATAAAAGAGCTTATCTTTTACAGTATCACAGAGAATATTGCTCATTTTGAGACTACCTCTAGTTCGTTTAGTTTCTCCTGCAATTCCTCGTCTGAATACTCGCCGACGCCTTCTTTTTTTAGAATATGATCCAATAATTTTGGGGGCGTGGTGGGAGGTATGGTTTGCGCCACGCGTAATTTTAGACCGTTCAATCTTTCATGAGTAATGTTAATGTTTTCCCAGTTCATTTTTTATAAGTTACTATAACTTATAGTCTAATAAATATTTCTATAATTTCTTATAATTTTCTATATTATTTCTAAATTTTTAACTCTTAAATAGTTACGGCAGGTTATAGCAATTTATGGTAAAGGGTTGGATACCTATCAGCGTCAGCGAGCAACTGGGCCAACGTCTTATCGCATTGTATTCCAATGATCGAAAAAGACCTGAAAATCAAAAATTCTCTCCATGGGTAAATAATATTCTTCTAAAATACGTGGAATTTCAAGAGCAACAGAAGGAGTATGGACCGTTCTTAGAATTTAAAGACGCAGATCAGACAATGGTAAATTTGTATGACCATGAAAGAAAGAAGTCACTTGCAGTGTATATTGATAATCTTAAAAAGAAACTACACTGCGAATATCACAATGACAAGACTGATTGCCTACACGTCGGGTTTTGTCTCGGAATACCGGAGGTATACCGGTTGTTAATCAAGGATGGATTCAAATCGCCAAAGTCTTCAAGAAATAATTGATTATTGAATTTCGTTATTCATTTTTTATAGATAATTTCTTTATCTAATTGAATAAAATATTAATAGATGAATTGATTTTTCATGAATCTTCTTGATTGTGAAATTGTTTGTATTATTTGGAATTTCATAAAATTTTCCGTTCAAAAACAAGCTCTATAAGTGTTTTATACTTTGTTGTTCATGCGTAGGTAACGCTTCAACTGCAACTGGTGGCGGAGGTATTTTAGGTCCTGTCCCAATTACTAGATTCTTCCTGCCATCGGTTGTAATTCCTGTTCTACTTTCTTTAAGAAACGATGAAAGTATGATGTTGTAAATTGCGCATTCTGCATTACCGTATAGTAAAACTATGGATGCAGATAAATATTCGGAAAATTGCAATATTCAAAATCTTCGCAGAACCTTTGGCTTGAGTAACTCTGGATGCTCTTTTAAGTTTCTTACAAGTGATAACATTTTTTGCTTGTCTTCGGGCAAATTGCCGCCAATAGAATAAACGTTAGACGCATGGTTAGCTCTAAAGACCATACTTGCAGTAGGATTTATATCGTTTAACAATAGTTCAAGCTCATTCAATATCAATGAATCATCCAAAGTTTCAAAAGGTTCATCGAATTTTTTCATAAATTCGTCGTAAACGCCATCTTCAATAATTAAGGTTAGCGCGGCCAAAAAATCTGGCGATACAGCACTTACCACTTTGGCGGTCTCTTTTATGTGGTCTACAGAATACTTTTTCCCACCAATTCCTAGGATTATCATACAGGATATGATGAAACCACTCTTTTTTGCCCTGGTACATGCATCAATAATACTTTTCGAAGTAGCTCCTTTTGTGATCTTTTTGAGTAATAAGTCATTTCCGGTTTCGATTCCAATATACAACATATTCAATCCCCTTCTGTGCAGTTGAGTCAACTCTTCTTGGCTCTTCTGCATAAGATTCTTAGGCATTGCATAACTAGATATTCTCTGGATGTTCGGAAATTTTTCTCTGATATAGTCTAAAATTTGAACTAGTTTTTCAGTGCGTAGATTTATGGCATCTCCATCAGCCAGAAAAATCCTTTCCGTCTGTGGAAGTGATTTGGAAACAATATCTATTTCACTCTTAATTTCTTCCCATGGCCTTTCAGAATATTCCTTGGTCCTATACATATTACAAAACGAACATTTGTTAAAAGAGCATCCCAATGTAACCTGAAAAATGACTGAATTAGCCTCTGATGGTGGTCTATACAATGGATAATCATAACCCAGCTCAATCATAATTGAAATTAATAACATCATGCAATTTAACTTGTGTGGACAAACTTGAATACACTTGAGTGCATATGAGGCGACTCAAAACATCATCAATTCGGACCACGAAAAGGACAGATCAAATTGGATTTGCCACTCAACCTTATTTTGTTAAAGAAATATCAAATTGTCAAAATTAAATCAAAATTTTTCTTGATGACTATACTTATTATTTAGATAGTTATACATATGCTACCCAAATCAGCAAATGAAAAATAATGAAATTGTCAAAATATTTCGCCAAATCTCATTCCTTATCCAAATGGCAGAAAATGATCTAAACACTGTCTATAAAGTTAGGGCGTATGATAAGGCCGCTGATGTCATTGAAAACATGTCTATGAGTATTGAAGAAATTTACCTAAATGATGGAATTGAAGGGCTTAAACAAGTACCATCAATTGGTAATGCCATTTCAACCAAAATTGAGGAACTCATAAAAACAAATAAAATTTCATATTATGAAGAATTGAAAAAGAAGATACCAATTAAGGTATCTGAATTATCCAACATGGCAGGATTCGGACCCAAGACAATGAAGATTCTTTACGAAAAGTTAGGGATTACAACTATCGCTGAACTAGAAAAGGCAGCATTGGAAGGAAAAATTTCAAAGCTGAAGGGTTTTTCAAAGGGAAAAGAAGAAAAAATTATCAAAAAAATTCAATTATCAAAAAAAATTAAGAACAGGTATCTGTTGGGAAATGTATACCCGCTAATAAAAAAAATAGAGAAGGAATTAAACCAGCAAAAAAATGTAAGACGATGTCTTGTTGTAGGTTCCTTTAGAAGGATGAAGGAAACCATCGGGGATATTGATATTTTAGTCGCGACAGATGAACCGGAGAAAGTTATAGAATTTTTTGTTAGTATGCCCGAAATTCAAGAAATCAAAGGGAGCGGGAAAGCAAAGGCCTTTGTTGAACTTAGAAACGGCATTGACGTCGATTTGCTAGTAGTTCCTGAAGAAAGCTTTGGATCAGCTGCTCAGTATTTTACTGGAAACAAAGATCACAATATTTCATTACGCAATTTAGCCATTTCAATGGATTTTCATCTTAATGAATGGGGATTATACAATAAAAACGGAATGAGACTTGCAGGATGTGATGAGGAAGGAATCTATAACAGTCTGCAACTTAAATACATCCCGCCCGAGCTTAGGGAAAATTGCGGCGAAATCCAATATTTTACTGAAGGGAGAAACCCGCCATTGAATTTGATAGAATACGATGACCTAAAGGGAGATCTGCACACCCATAGCGAGAGTACAGATGGTACTATGTCAATAACGGATATGGCTTTACATGCTAGAAATAAATTTGGTTTGGAGTATATCGCTATCACAGATCATACAAAAAGTCTTGGTTTAGCAAATGGTCTGAATGAAAACGAATTGTTAAATCAAATAGATAAAATAAATGCGTTAAATGACACCTTTAAGCAAAACTCAATTTCTGATGGCGTTTCTAATTTTAGGATATTGAGTTCTGCCGAAGTGAACATACTTAAAGATGGTAGACTTGATATCCCTAATAATATTCTGGACAGGTTAGATATTGTCGGCGCCTCGATACATTCAAACTTCTCATATTCTAAAGACGTACAGACAAATAGACTCATCCAGGCAGCTCGGAATCCAAGCGTGGACATACTATTTCATCCTACAGGTAGACTGATAAACAAAAGAGAAGGCTATGCAGTGGACATTGAAAAGGTAATAGAAGCGGCAAGCGAGACAAGAACTATCCTAGAAATTAATTCCAACTATCAACGACTAGATTTAAGAGATGAACATATTCGCATGGCAGTAGAGAAAGGGGTTAAATTGGTTATTAATTCCGACGCACATCATCCAGTTCACTTCGCTTACTTGATATTTGGAATAGGACAGGCAAGAAGAGGGTGGGCAAAAAAAACCGACATTGTGAATACATTGAAAGTTGACTCTCTTCTTAAATCGTTAAAGTAGTAAAAAGCTAAGAATACAATCGAGGTTAAACTATGTGAAATGAGGAATATTCAATCCTTATTTGGAGACCGTTTGTCCTTCATAGCAGTCATGAAATCTTCCAATTTTTTTAAGGTCTCATGATGCAAATGATGCTCTATTCCTTCGGCGTCGTTATTGGCAATTTCTTCATCGACGCCTATCATTCTGAAAAATTGAGCCAGAATTTCATGTCTGTTATGTATACTCTTTGCAATTTTAATTCCGTCGTCAGTGAGTCTTATTCCACGATATTTTTCATAGTCCAAGTAACCGCTTTCGTCTAATCTTTGTATCATTTTGGTAACACTGGGAGAACTTACATTCAGATAATTGGATATATCGATCATCGTAGCATATCCTTTTTGTTTAATAAGTTCATATATGACCTCAAGGTAATCCTCCATCCTATCAGTACGCTCTTCTTTCTTAGTAACGTTTGCATCTCGAATAAATTCAAGTCTGCTATTTGGAACACCAGATTCGTTTTTCATCTTGCTAAATTATTTTCCCTCCAAATTGCAACACGAATTTTAATTCTCTTGTCATACCAACAGCCCCGTAATATACATTATGAATATTCCGAGCATGAAGCCAGAAACAATTGGGAAACTTGTGAGACCTTTATTGTTGTTATAATACATCCAAGACCCCACAGAGTAAACAACCTGGAATATAGCCCCAGCCCCAATACCAAGGAAAATTATTGTTGCAACTGGCGAATACAGGAATCCTCCTATCCATGATCCTATTATAGTCGGAGCACCTGCTATCAATCCCATAAGAATCAATTTTGCAATTGCCAATTTCTTGTTCCTTGCCATTGGTGCGACTATCGCCAGCCCCTCGGTAGTATTGTGTAACGTAAATCCCAAAATTAGAAAGGAACTGAGTGCAACTTCACCTAAGAGAACTGCAGCACCTATTGCTAAACCCTCGCCAAAGTTGTGTAATCCGATACCAACTGCGATCATCATAGATAATGCCATAGGCCTTATTATGAGGTGTTGTCTTGAGGAGCGAACAGAGGATACATTTGAGCTGTCATCTTTTGACACTTCTGTGTACACCGGATACTCAGATTCCGAACTTTTTGCGCGCGCATTTTTAACCAATTTTGATGTTATATAAATAAGAGATACTAACGAAAGTATTGCTACCATAATTAGGAGCATCTGACCATGAAATGCCGATGAAATATCTCTCACTACTATTTCGTTTCCCTCAAGCAGGGCATCTATACCCAGAAATACAAGCAATCCTACGGTAAAGCTCAGAAAGAAATTATACTTGTTGAGACTTAGCTTCCTAATAAACGGGTACCACAACAGCCCTATCATAACAGGTATTACTCCAACATATGTGCCTATTAGAGCAAAGTTCGACGCCTGTTTTACCGTCGGTTGGGGAGTCAGTGTTGCAAATTGTACAGTTTTTTCAAATCGTGTCCCATCATCAGTGGTAAGTCCTATTCTATATGGTTCGCCTACATTCCAGGTAAATGGAATAATGACTTTGGCGCTTTCGAATCTCTCTAGTTTATTGTCAGGCTCCATAGCTGCCGAATGAATTCTATCATTTACATCCGCCTGGACAATCGATACTTCAGAATGACCGGTGTTTCTAACAGTTGATATTATTTTCAAAGGTTCAAATTCTACCTTTTCAATTGAGATTTCTGGAAGTGACTTTACCTGGTTGTTAAAAAACAAGGTAGGGTATGACAAAATCAATACGATCATGATACTTAGTATAGCAAAAGGAACTATACCAAAGAATACTATTTTCCTTTTTGCAATATTTTCCTTTATCATACCTCTTTCTCGCTCCATTATGAAAAACCTCCATTTGTCAGATTTGTAATTTCTCCAGTGATATTGGTGATGTTAGAAGCAATACCAGCGTTTTCAGGTTCAGTTACCAAAAATGTTCCCATCCACCCCTTCTCCGCAAATTCAGTCTTGTGAGCATGGAACATGTATTTTCCTGGAAACTTGTATGAGAACTCTAAAATTCCTCTTTCACCTTGGTTCATTGTAACAATATCGGTATACTCGTCAGGTACCAGATAGGTACCAGTCTTGTAGAAATGGAATAAGTTTGCATGCAAATGAAAATTATTAAGAGGATCAAATTCAAGCATATTGACTAGATAAATTCTAATCAATTTATCCTTCTCAATTTGGATTGGATGATGCATATAATAATAGGGAATCCCATTAACAGTATAGAAGTTGTTCTCGGTATCAAAATCAGTATCATAACCGTTCATTATCATTACCATTTCATCCGCATTTGCGCGCGGTTTCTTGGGATCTATGATGAGTGCCCCGTAAAGTCCATGAGAAATGTGCTCTTCAAGAGGTTGAATATGACAGTGATAAGGAAATACCCCAAAAGGTTCTGCAATAAATTCATAAGTGAATTTACCACCAGGTGCTATTCCTTCGAAAACACCATCCATTTCAGCAGGATGAATCCCGTGAAAATGCATAGTGTGAAACATCGAACCGTTATTGATGAAATTTATTCTAACCAAATCCCCTTCTGTTGCGCGTAATGTTGGACCTGGTATAGTGTTATTGAATGTCCATACATTGTACTTCACCCCTGGTGAAATTTCTTTTGTGCTTTGATCTGATGCGATAATCGTAAAGTCCCTTATCGTACTGCCATTGGCTGAATGAGAAACCCTACCGTAGTTAAACTCATGAAGGAATTTCATGGGATCCACAACAGAGTTTTTTGGATCAGTCGGCAAGGAAGTCGGGTCAAGAACACTTCCAGTAGTCTCGTAAGTACCGTATCCTGGAGTATGTCCACCAAATTGTTTTGTGCTGGAAGAACTATTTTCTTCCTTTTGTGAACTTACAACTGTTACAACACCAAGAGTAAGAATTGAAATAAGCACACCAGTAAGTACTATAGCTTGAGGATGAGACAAATATGATATTTACCTAATATAAATAAGTTAGAAATATTTATAAATGTTTCATTAGTCTAACATTAATAGATTAATTTAACATTTAATCGGAGCAATTATTTTTATCAATCTGGTGATCTTTCAACGGTCATCGATATCCGATCCAATGCATCGTTAGTACCTTGAAGAATATGCTTCTTCACCATTTTTGAAAATATTCCCATCATTCCAGACAGTTTAATATCCCATTCTACATCTACAACACACGCCTTTTCACCATCGGCATTAATTACAACTGTTTTTCTTCCTTTAAGTGGTCCTTCTGTAATATCTGTCGTAACAGACTTCATAGGTTCTATTGTAACTAACTCTTTACATACTGAATTCTTGAAGGCTATTACGGCTTCTCGCTCGACAGTATTCCCAGATTTACTAATATTCTTTATTGATTTTGTCCCATGCCAAAATTCTGGTTCCCTATCAGTGTCTGATAAGATCGCCCATACGTCAGAAACAGGCGCATTCATTTTTTTTGATGTGTGGAAATTAACCATACATTAAGCTCTACACTTTCTAATATATGATTTTGTGAGATACATTGCCACAGAATGAAAAGATACTTCAAGAAAAAGATAGTGGGATCTACTTAATAGGCTGAGATACCTTGATAATTCCCCTCATTGTGTCGGGATGATATTCACAATAGTAATTTAATTCACCATTATTCTTTGCCTTAAATTCAAACTCAGTGTTCTTGCCAGGGTCAAGATCGCCGCTTCCACCTACTTCTGAATTCTTTTCAGTTTCAATAATCAATTCATGTTTTTCATCAGTTGGATTATTTATCTTGATTTGGTATGAATTACCTTTAGTAATATCCAAGGTTGGATTAATTCCACCCGAACTGTTAGTCCACCTATACGTACCGTTGATTTCAGACGGGTTGAGGATAATTGTGTTGTTACCTTGAGTTGAACTATAATTCGTGCTTACAGTGTCATTGTTTTTATCATCCTGAGCCATAGTCTGTGTGACTCCGCTTGATAGACTCACGAATACTCCCGCCAGCATGATACATACAATCAAAAGATTGTTGCGATCAGATATCAATACTCTAAGTTCCCGTAATTTACTTATTAATATTCTTTAGAATTTCACTTCTGAATTTCATCATTGAAATTAGATAGTAACTAGAATGTCCAGCATCTGTAAGAATCGCTTAACTTTCAATTTCAGTATGTATTTGTTCGCAACAGACTAGGGGCCAGTATCAAGAAAGCTGTAATTTTATTTACCGATGTATTGAGTGAAATTCGATTAATAGTAAGTCTCTAGTTTTCGGAGGATATGATTATAAAGGATTTTCTTCTTACATATTAAAATTGATAGATGAAGCATATTTGCATCTAATCAGTGGTCTGGCCTTCTTTTCAGGTTCAGTGGTATTATCGTACTTTAGTATCAAATCCACAGGGAGCATAAGATTTCTTGCAATAATATTTCTTGTATTCACACTAGTCCACTCACTATATCACGTGACATCATATATTGATCAAGAATTTCTGTCAGAAGGATTATTGGAACCATTATCTGTAATAATTTTGATTCTCTTTGGTGCTAGTTACTTAGTTATTAAATCAAGACAGGAGATAAGAACTCTTGGATGAGATTTTACTATTTCTAGAAAAGAGCACTATATTCCTATTATTAATTTCACTTGCATTATTCAGCTGGTCTGCGTTAAGTGCAAAAAGTTTTAGAAAATTTCAATTCCAGATGTCAATATTTATTATTATTTGGATAGTAGGCGAGATCATGCGGTTCTTACATGAAGAAAACATATTTACCTTATTTGGTATGCATGATTTGGGAACGGTATTGCACACTATCGCTATGGGATTCTTTTCTTTGATGCTGTGGATCAGATTTTACTATTCAAGAAGAAGTGGCAAAATGATGATTGAAATGAAATAATCATTTACATTGTATGTTGTATTGAAAAAAAATGTCCGCCCATCTTTCCAACCAAGTCAACATTCTTTTCTGCTTCTACAATAATTTCATTTTGCTTGTATCTAATAACAAGGCTTTTGAGAACACTTCGAAATGTGGTATATTTCTTACCTTCAGATGAAATATTGATTTTGTCTACAACCAATAACTCTTTATCTAATAACCACTTGATTTTTCTGTACACAGTAGTGTAACTTATGTCGCTGTCTCTTAGTATATCATTAACAGACTTGGATGTGTACATCGATAAATCTAATATTTTTAACATTTCCTTATCTGCTAAAGCACTAAGAATAGACATCTTAAGTTCGTTATTATTGATAATCATCAATTACCATTATTTCACAAACTAATCACTTATTAGATTTTTCATCTAATAACAATAGAGGAAAGGTTTCATCATGAATATTCATGAGAGCCTATTTCGTGCAGACATTCATTGGCAATGTCATTTTTTGCTTGAATTTGATTTCTTGTATATTTCAATTTGCTTGTGGACTTCTGATTCCAAATCACTTAGTTTCAATGGTTTTTGTAGAAAGCCGTTTATGATTTTTTTCTTGATATATTCCTCAAAC
>JARBAW010000117.1 GCA_029237505.1 Nitrososphaerales archaeon | reverse complement strand
GTCTTAGAATGCAATTACTATGATGAAAAGAATTTTAGTTTATATCGCAAATTAAGAAACGATATTATTTTTTTGCTCGTTTTTGGCATTATTGATCTCCTTCTTAAAATGATAAAATGTTTCGTCATCAAAAACACAAAACTCTATGATTTCTGGAGGGGTATTAAGAGTATCTTGGCTTTGACTAAAGTTGATAGATTCTTGAACTAATATTCTTGCGCATTTATCTTTTGGAAAGCCAAATATTCCTGTGCTTGAATTTGTTTTGTTGCGCAAGTTTTAGAACATTATTTATTGCCTGTGTTAGTTTTTCGTTCTCTTTTCCTTCTCCATTTCTTGGTCCCACTACATGAATTACCGCTTTGCATGGTAATCTTCCTGCGCTTGTCGTTACAGCGTTATCGGTCTGTACATATCCTATCTTGTCACTTTCTTCTTGGATTATTTTTCCGCCCTTTGTCACTATAGCTGCAGCCACACCCCCACCATGATATAGGTTTGAATTTGCTGGATTCACTATCGCGTATACAGCTCTTTCTGTAATGTCTCCTCCAACTAACCTAAGTTTTCTTTTTCCTATTGAAATCTCGCTGACTAGCAGTATTTCATTACCTTAAACATTCTATTTCAATAAGAGGGCTTTAATACATTATAGCGATTTTGTACGCATGGATGCATATGATTGTATAAGGACCAAATTAGACATAAGAGAGTTCAGTATAGAACAAGTCCCCCATGAAATAAAACTAAAGGTACTTGAAGCTGCGAGATTGACAGGAACTGGGCTAAACACTCAGCATTGTCGGTTCATATTAGTTGAGGATAAGCAAAACCTGGAGAATCTTGCAAAGGACAGTACCAGTGGAAAATGGATAGTTGGATCTAATTTTGCAATCGTAATTCTTACCGATCCAAAATATCATTTTCATTTGATTGATGCAGGAAGAGTAATTCAGAACATGCAGTTAGCGGCATGGAATTTTAAGGTCTGCTCAGGCATATTTACAGGAATCGATAAGGATAGTTTTAAGAAAGATTACGATATTCCAGAAGAATTGAATATCTCGGCCATAATTGGATTTGGCTATCCTGCAAGAAAAATAACAGGTGATATGAAGGATCGGGTACCTCTGGATTCTCTCATTTATTTTGAAAAGTATGGTATTTCAAAAGAAGTAAAAAATTTCAACCGTGAACAAAATTAAATTATGATAAGCGCGGGGAGTGGGATTCGAACCCACGAGTTCTTTCGAACATGGGATTAGCAATCCCACGCCCTACCAGGCTAGGCGACCCCCGCTTTAGTTATGATTAAGATTTTTTGCTATTATATTAATTATGTAGATGAACACACATATTCAATCGATTCTTTAGATCACATCGCAAATTTTTCATTCTTCTGCTAAAAGGATTATAAAATAGTCATCGTGTGTTATTATATTATCTTTGAATCTGCGGGAATCCAATGAAATTTTCAGGCGTGCAATAATAAAAACATATTTTGAGGTGGAATTATTAAAGATTGACTACCATAAATCCAATATCAGACATCCCCTCATAAAAGAAGAAGGATTCACAGTGGAAGATAAGTTACACCTATATTTTGATATTATAACAGGTAATGATTACCCCGACGGAGATGAGTGGTTCGGTGTTGAATACCTCTTTCCTCATAATATTAAGTTACCAGATAACTTGATCGGTCCCGATTACTTTACAACTATTTATGTTGCTGATGCGAAGCATTTTTGGAGACATAAAGAGCTGGTGCGATTCAAATATGCAAAAACAAAGAAGCTGGTCGAATCTTTGGAGTTTATCAACAAGAAATATAGGGAATTAAGTAAAAGCCTGCACGACTCATCAGTTATTGATCATATCATGAAATAATTTATTAAAATAATAAATATAATACAAGGATTATTGTTTTGATATTCGAATCCTTACTATTCCATTCAGATACCTGATTTGATCAATTTTTGGAGTATCGTCACCTATGTCTGAGATTCTTATGTTTATATCGTATTTTCTTGAACCAGTGGTATATACTCTTACACTCTGATTATTTGGATCATAACTAGCTTGTATCTCTGATTGACTAGCCAGACCTGGCATTTCGGCAATGATTTCATAGAAATTGGATCCTTTGATGACCTCAGGTTGCGTATGAATAGTCATGTCTGGCATATTAGGTACATTTTGACGGTCCTGTCGTGGATATCGAATTTGGGGTGTAGGCAGGATGGAACCTGTTATTAGGTTCTTTACTAGATATCCAGTTAACAACCCTGCAAGAAAACCGCCAACATGAGCAAGGTAGGCGACTCCTCCCTGTGAGCTCGAATTCATCACGCCAAATATTATTTGCATTACGAACCAGAATCCCAGGTAAAAAATGGCGGGTATTCTTACAGTTGTAATAAAAAGGGCAGTTATAATCGTAAATATTCTAGCTCTAGGATAGAGTACCAAATATGCTCCCAATACTCCTGAGACAGCTCCCGAAGCTCCGATTGCGGGAGTATTCATGTCAGCTGGAGATACGAAGAAACTATGGGTGTATGCCGCAGCAATGCCCCATCCAAGATATATTAGAACATATTTTATGCGGCCAAATTTATCTTCAATATTATCTCCAAATACGAAGAGGAATATCATATTCCCGACAAGATGCCATATTCCTGCATGAAGAAACATTGAAGTTATAACAGATGGTATGTTTCCTGCAAGTACTTGGGATGGAACGGCACCATAATTGAATAATAATTCCCTCAGTGCAGCTTCATCTTTGAAATTTCCTGTAGTAATCACTTCTGCCAGAAAAACAATTGCATTGATTGCTATTAGTAAGTAAGTTACATATGGTCTTCCATGAAGTCTTTGAATGTCATCATGAAGTGGAAACATGTTTTATCCTGTCAATGTTGATTTCAAGTACCAAAAGGATTGAACTTTGGCATATCGCCGCCTTTTTCGCTGTGGGCTTTCTTGGTGTGTCTTTTCAAACGATCTTTGTCCTCAAACTTCATGTCGCAATATTTACACGATAGGGACTTGGGTTCCTCATCAGATTTGTCACGATTGAACCATTTCATAAATAATTTACATGATTAGCCGCTTGATTAAAGTTGTGATTAAATTAAACTTGATTAACATCGTGGTAGAATGGCTGCAATTTCTATAATTTAATGACTCATATGCAACGGTTTTAGCCTCAGAAAGTAGGATAGGTTTTTAACACCCTTTAAAAAATTTAGATTTACATATTTAATGTCAGAAGTTGAAGAAGTAATTCAGTATAAATGGGGTGTAGCCCACATATTTAGCAGTTATAATAATACCCTAGTCCATATTACGGACATTAGTGGAGCAGAGACTATTGCTTTTAGTTCTGGTGGGAGACATGTGACTGCTGACAGATACGAATCCTCGCCTTATGCTGCAATGAAATCTGCTGTTGCGGCGGCTGATATTGCAAAAACCAAAGGTATCAACGCACTTCATATCAGAGTAAGAGCAGTTGGTGGTGTTGGACCACGTATTCCTGGACCTGGGGCTCAGGCAGCAATTAGAGCTCTTGCAAGAGCTGGTTTTAGGATAGGCAGAATTGATGATGTTACTCCGATACCTCATGATACGACTAGAAAACCCGGCGGACGTAGAGGACGAAGGGTATAACCAATTATTTCCTCTTTCTCTTTCCACCTTTACTTATCTTATCAAATGCTATTTTGCAAAGTGCACAAATCCCTGATTTCTAATGATCCTTCGAATTCCATTTTGTTCATAGATTAGATTTCCATTACCTCTTACTACTTGTCCCACATGATATACTCTGATTCCGTGTTTCTTGGCGTCATTAATTAATTTCCCGAAATTTTGTTTTGGAACTGTTGCGATTGTTTCATATTCTTCTCCACCAAAAAAAATCAAATCATCGGTTTTAATGGAATTCAAATTAGCAAAATGAGCCAAATTAGGTGGCACTGGAATCTTATCAATAACAAAATCGACTTTTTTCTGAACAAGCTCGTACAGTGATAAGGACAAACCATCGCTAGAGTCTATGGAGGATGAGAAATATTTGGCTAGATTAAATCCAAATTCTACCTGCGGTTTTGGAAGTGTTACCGATGATATACATTTTGTTCTGAATTTTTTTTCAGCATTTGCATGAGAAAGAATAATTTTCAAGCCCGAAGAAGTATATCCAAATTTTCCTGATGTTACTATCAAATCACCGACCTGTGCCCCCTTTCTCCTAGGGATTTGATTTTCAGGTAAAGCTGTAATACCCATCATATTACAATCTATTATCAATTCTTTAGATTCGTTGGTATCTCCCCCCAAGATATGTACGCCGTACTCTTTTGATGCTCGTGTAAACCCATCTGCCAGTGAAGCTATATTTTTTCTTGAATATTTTTTTGGTAATCCAATAGAAATGAGACATGCGTATGGTCTTATTCCTTTTGCAGCAAAGTCACTTACGCATGCCAATATGGCCTTCCTTGCTATTTGCCAGGGCTTCATTATCTTTACAACATCTGTACTTTCAACTAACATGTCGCTTTTTAGCACGATATTCATTTTCGATGTCTTATTCATTCTCTTTATCAATCCATGTCTGAGTGGTAAAATTACCACATCATCATCCTTTACCTTATCTAGTAATGGGTCATTAATTTTATAAGTAAAGAGATCTATAATTTCACTTTCATTTAATCTTTTCATAAATGGATTGAACCTTTTCCTTTACATCGTTAAAAATTGGTTGAACCTTTTCTGGAGCTGATTCAACTGAAACTCGTATTGCATGTTCTGTATTAGAGGATCTAATCAAAACCCAAGATATATCGTCAATTAATATTTTGGTACCATCCATTTTTATTATTTGATAGGATTTTTCCTTAAATTTTTCTTCAAATTTTTCAATAACTGATTCGTGGAAATTTGATTCTATTGGTACTTTGGATCTTATAGTTGAGCAACTTGAAGCAATCTGTATGCATTCATCAAAGAGATCTTCATTTAATGATGAAATGATTGCGCTGGCCAGTATGCCATCTCTACACATATTAAATTTAGGCATGATAAATCCAGCACTACTTCCCTCACCCCCCGCATCTGCGTTCATCTCAATCAATCGTTTCACAACATTTGCCTCTCCAACTTTTGAGTGTTTCAAGGTTCCTCCATGTTGGGAAATCATTTGTTCAATGGCATTACTTGTGTCTATGCTGACTACAAATCTTTTGGCACCGTGACTTAACGTGCTTGCTATACATAATAGTAGTGTAAGATCTGTCGAAAGTTTGTTCCCTTTTTTATCCACAACTACAAGTCTATCTGCATCCATGTCGAATGCAAACCCTAATTCTAGTTTTTCGGATAAAACAAGTTTCCTTAGCTCAAAGAGATCATCGGTCGTAGGATCAGGGGATCTTGATGATATGCCGGCAATGTCATTTATTGTGAAGAATTTCTGATTCAATGAATCATAAAGTTGCGGGATAAACGAGGATATAGCTCCTCCCCCGGGATCTATTCCAATTGTTCTTGTATTATTTCTACCATCAGCTAGATATCCATTCTTCCGCATTAACTCAAGCATATCAAATGCATATTTTGAATTGATATGAAATAACTTCCCAAATTCAGTGTTATAAAAAGTATCTTGTTGTTGAATTGACTCTAGTTCATCTTCAAATATTCCTCTTCCATTTATTATAAATTTCAAACCGTTCCATTCTAAAGGATTGTGTGAAGCTGTTACTATTATGGCGTTACCATATCTAGTTGATTCACGAAAAGCAAAAGGTGTTGGAGCGATGCCTAAATCAATGACGTCTATCCCTTGTTCCATAATAGCAGCTGATACCGTACGATGAATTATATCACTAGAAGGTCTTGTATCTCTTGCAATCAAACATCTTTTCTCAACGATAGTAGAATTGTTAATAATAAAACAAGCGAACAATCTGGAAAAATTCAATATATTATGTAAATTGAGGTCATGACCATAAATTCCTCTTATACCAGAGATTGAAATCTTCACTTTACAAAAACTTGAATTTTCAACTATTTAATGTTGTTTTATATCCGATTTGGATTGAATTTGAAAAGTCATCTGTTGTAAAAATTCAATGAATTAGAAAATAGTTAAATTGGTTGTGTGATTGCAAATGTATCCATGATGCAGGCCTCTATAGCTCAGTTGGTAGAGCGAAGGTTTCGTAAACCTTAGGTCGTGGGTTCGAGTCCCACTAGAGGCTCTCAATAAAGATCAATATTTTTAAAACTTTGGCATAGTAATCTTTGTAGATGTACTTTGAGAATAGTAGTCGATAAACGAGAAAAAAATAGCGGTATTCCAGAATTGCTCAAACAGTCAGGAGTTTTTGTAGACTTTGCTACTTTGAAGGTCGGTGACTATATTGTTTTTAATAATGTAGCTATCGAAAGAAAAACTGTATCCGATCTATTAAGTTCCTTTTATGATGGAAGATTATTCATCCAATGTTCGGAACTCGTAAAGCATTTTTCATCACCCTTATTGATTGTTGAAGGAAATATAATGGAGGATCTGAAAACTGAACCTTCAAGATCATTTAGAAGCTATGATCAAAAAATCCAGCTAGTTTATGATTCACTGATCACAGTAGTATTGGATTTCAAGATACCTCTGGTTCATACATCAAACATAGAACATACCACGAACTTTCTGATTGCAATTGCCAATAAACTATCTAGAAAAAATTCGTATGGACCACTATTGCGAAAAATTAGGAAACAAACATCTGAACAAATACAGCAACTTTCTGTTCTTTCTTCATTACCCGGAGTAGGCGGTATGTTTGCTGTAAAGATGTTAAAGGAATTCAATACACCAAAAAGGGCGTTAAATGCTTCGGCTGCTGAATTGGCTAAGATTCCAGGATTTGGTACTGCACGTGCTCAAAAAATACGAAAAATATTAGACAACTCTTACGAAGATGCCGATGAAGAAGCTCAGAAAACATTATTAGAGCACCTCAAGTAGTTTTTATATAGATTCTGACAGAAAACCGATAATGCTCATAGAAATACTGCTTTTAACATAGCCTAACGAGGTTTAGGATATATTTCTAAATTAGGGGTAACAGTGAACATACCTAGAACTCATATTTTCTAAGATGGGAGAAGCCGCTCACCTTAGCGGGTGGTAGTTCACATTACCCGTTCTCCTTAATTCACTCAGTATCCTCATTAGGGTATCATAATCTATGTTCAAGTTATTCAAAATAGTTGAATGGTCGATTTTTTCATTTTTATTTTTTTTAATGAACTTTTTAACCTCTGCTTTGATTTTTTGATATTTCCTATCTTGTGTATTAATCAATTTGCTAATTCTTGGTGAAGTCTTGTTTGAATCAACAATTCAGGAGATTATCTAAAATTGCATTCATTCAAAAAGCAAGAGTCTGGTTAATGAGAAACTAGTAAACTGCTTGCACTGCGTCCTTTACTTCCTTGGACAACTCTCTATACCCATCTTTATCTATAATGATAGCATTTATGTTATCACCAGTCCCAGAATTTCTCCTTATAGCAGCAGCAATAGCCTGAATAGCTATCTTGTATGCTTCATTTACACTAAGATCTTTTTTATATTCTGATTCAAGGTAACCATATGCGACCGGTGAACCACTACCAGTTGAAATAAACTTTTCACTTGTTATGGATCCAAATAAATCAATATTGTATATTTGTGAACCCTCACCATTTTTGTCAAATCCCGCCATAATGAGCTGCACATAATAAGGATAGTATCTTTGATTGAACAGAACATTGGAACAAAGTCTTGCGGCTGATTTTACGGGAATTAATCTGTCTCTATTTGAAAGTCTATACAAATTTGCGTTATATCGTAAAAGATCAACCAAATTTTGGGCATCAGCTACGCCTCCAGCAATCGTCATACCAAGATGCTCATCTATTTTTTGAACTTTCATAACATTTCTATCTACAATAAAATAACCAGCACTAGCTCTTGTATCTGCAGCCAAAACAACTCCATCTTTACATGTTAATGCACATGTAGTCGTTCCTTTCTTAATGTGATTCATAATATACTCTTCGTAGTTCTTGTCGAAGTTCTTATTGTCATGTGGAAACATTGAAATTAATTCCATTGAATACTAAATTTAAGCATTGTCACAGTTTAAAATGGATTTCAAACCATTGCCGTGGTCATAGTAATATGATTATATGCCGATTTAACTAATAATAGACAATAATGCAAAAAACCCTATTTGACAAGATTTGGGATAGTCATCTTGTCATAGACGATAATCACAATCTAAATGCTGATAATTCAAGTGGTCCTTCGTTAATATACATAGACAGACATTTGATACATGAAGTTACATCTCCCCAAGCATTTGCCAGTTTAAAACAGGGTGGAAGGAAAGTTAGACGCCCTAATTTAACAATAGCAACTACAGACCATAATGTTTCAACTGAAAGTAGATCCCTGCCGATTGTTGATGAGGTGTCGAAAACTCAACTTGAAACATTAAGTAGAAACTGTAAGGAATTTGGGATAACTATCTATGATATGACAAGCCCAGAACAGGGAATAGTCCATGTCATTGGACCAGAGCTTGGATTCACATTGCCGGGCACCACAATAGTTTGCGGCGATAGCCACACATCAACTCATGGTGCTTTCGGAGCCTTAGCTTTTGGAATAGGAACAAGTGAAGTTGAACATGTTCTCGCTACTCAGTGCTTGTGGATGTATAAACCAAGATCATTCCTTATCAATATTAAAGGAAACCTAAGTAAAAAACATGCTATCACTTCAAAGGACATTATACTCAACATTATTCGCAAGATAGGAACTGATGGAGGAACTGGAATGGTGTTCGAATATCGCGGAGACGTGATTTCAGAATTATCAATGGAGCAGCGAATGACCATATGCAATATGTCTATCGAAGGTGGAGCGAGAGCAGGTTTGATTGCCCCTGATGAGACTACTTTTGATTACCTGCGCGGAAGAAAATATGCGCCAAATGAATCAGAACTTGATAAACTAATTGAATTTTGGCGGAGCAATTTGAAAAGTGACGAAAATGCAGCATTTGATAGGGTCGAAACCATCAATGTCGACAAGCTTGCCCCCCAGATTAGCTGGGGTACAACCCCATCTATGGTAGTTGACATCACCGATTCCGTGCCTTCACCTGATCAATATGCGAATGGTGATGAAAATAAGAGGAAATTAGCTGCTAGAGCACTTGAATACATGGATCTAGAACCAGGTATACCTATGACCGATGTTCATGTAGATAGAGTATTCATAGGTTCATGTACAAATTCACGGCTCGAAGATCTTATGGAAGCGTCACTTGTGGTCAAGGGGAGAAAGGTTTCTACAAATGTAAGGGCCATGGTCGTTCCAGGATCTCAAAAGGTCAAATTGCAAGCTGAGAGTATCGGTTTGGATAAGATTTTCAAAGATGCCGGATTTGAGTGGAGAGAATCAGGGTGCAGCATGTGTCTTGGAATGAATCCGGACATATTATTACCAGGAGAGCGTTGCGCAAGCACGTCTAATAGAAATTTTGAAGGTAGACAGGGTTCTGGCGGGAGAACACACCTCGTAAGTCCAATAATGGCTGCAGCATGTGCTATAGAAGGTCATTTTGTCGATGTAAGAAATTGGCTCTAGACCAGTGGTATCAATGGAGCCTTTTGAAGACATTCAAAGCAAACTAATTCCTTTTGATATAACAAATGTAGATACGGATCAAATTATTCCAAAACAATTTCTCAAATTAATTCAAAAAACTGGATATGGTGGCTTCCTTTTTTATGACTGGCGTTTTGATCATGCCGGAAATCCAAAGAAAGAATTTATCCTCAATGAGCCGAAATATGATAAAAGACAGGTGCTATTGACAAGAGATAACTTTGGATGCGGAAGTTCTAGAGAACACGCGGTTTGGGCGCTATACGATTATGGTATAAGGGTTGTAATTGCTTCCTCATTTGCAGACATCTTTTACAACAATTGTTTCAAAAAAGGATTACTTCCTATATACTTGAGCAAAGATAAAATACAATATCTTTTTGATTTGGCAAAAAATGATGATCCAGTTGTGGACATTAATCTTGCCAATCAAGCAATTACAATCTCTGAAAAAAAAATTAGCTTTGATATAGATTTGACCAGGAAAAAAATGCTTGTCGAAGGCGTTGATGAAATTGGCTACACACTAAGTTTTGATGATCAGATTTCAAATTATGAAAAAGCTTCCAAAGTTGCGGATTACAACAAGTTCATGGTTAAGAATTGAATTTCATACTCTTTCATTTTCAAAGAGCTTATGCTACAAGCAACCGATAGCTTGTTTTTAGCTTTTATCGATAAACGTAACTAATCATAACATTCACATAGCTTTAGAATAATTTGATCGTTCTGACCCTTAATAATTTGTTATAACTAGATCAAAATTGCAAAAATAAAATTAAAAAATGGAAGTGTGTGAAAATTTTTTAGCCTTCTTCCCAACCCTTGTCGAATACACCGTTCTTGTGTAAAGGAACTGGTTGTCCTGCTGTATATTCCATTGGTCTCATCCAGAATATAGCATGAGTTGGACAAACGCCTACACATGCACCATCTGAAATGCATCTTTCAGGATAGAATACAAAAGCTTTACCTCTCTTCCATCCCTCAACTGGTTTTACCCTCAATACATCTGGACCAAGAGCAGTACAAATTTCGACACATAGAGCACAGCCGATACATCTTTGTTCATCAACATCTGGAAGTATTGCAATAGGCAATCTACTAAATCACTAAAGGAGCATATGTTTGAAACTATTTAAACACTATGCTTAATTCAAAACAGTGTTATATAGAAAATAAAAAATGATAAAAAAGAAAATGGAGAGTTGACTATTTGTTCATTCTTAATACGTCAACTTGACCGCTGTGAAGCCAGTCCTTCAATTCATCATGACTTGGTTTTGCATCATGTTTTCCTGCAAGATGAAGATGAAGTAAAACATAGTTAACCTGGTTTAACAATGGTTTGTTTCCTTCATCACCTTTTCGAGCTTTTGTCTTTAAATCAGCGGGAACAGAATTCCACCATTCTTCAAACTTACGAGCCATAATGAAAAGTCAGAGTAGAACTTTATAAGCCTTTTGGACAATTTTATTGTAAATATTTATCCAAAACGAAAAGCATCAAAACATGTCCCTGCCCAAAAATCAAAATAATAGGTTAAATTTGAGTAAAATTTGTAATCTATTAATGTATGCCATTTCAAATTGATGAACTTCGTGGAGCATACTCAAAATACCATGAATTTATAAAAAATTCCAAATATTCATTTCATGAACGTTACATCTTTCCCTACATTTGCGGTACATATTTTGGTTATAGAAAAGTTGATGTTTTGCGAGTAGTCTCAATAGCTAAATCAATATCTGAGAAACCAAAGTACTTGGATGTAGGATGTGGTTATGGAGATTTTTTGGAAAAAATTCGAGAATTCATACCTAACGCTATTGGTATAGAAAAAGACGGTGGCATTTTCTATGAATTTAACAGGGTAAAACCTGACTATATCCAAATTAAAGATGTGTCATTAGATCTAAACGAAAAATTTGATGTGATTTTTGTGGGATGGATGGATCCTGGAGTTGACTTTAGAAAATC
>JARBAW010000116.1 GCA_029237505.1 Nitrososphaerales archaeon | reverse complement strand
TTTGATTTTCTCTCTCAGCTTTGATATACTAACGGGCTTACTAATAAAATGAGTAACATTAACTGATGGAATCACCTTACTGAATTCTTCCTTGTTTATTTCAAATGCGGTAATAAATGCAATCTTCATGTTAGGATCAGTATCTTTGATTTTCCTATAAAGCTCAAAGCCGTTTACTTTTGGCATTCTAATATCTGTAATTACCAGATCATAATAATTTGGAGGACGATTCTGAAAATTATCAATGGCGTCATCACCTTTTGAAAATGTATCGACCATGAAATCATTTTTTGACTCTAATCCTCTTTTTATGACCGAAAGAATATCAGATTCATCGTCCACAATCATTATTCGTGGTGGTGAATTAGTTTTCTTACTTTCTGCCATGTGTCAATTTTTGATATGATTATCATATATAATAAGTTTCATTAGCAGAATATTGATATAACAAAAAAAATAATGTCTTCAAATTGAGCGAAAAAGTTGATTGGTTGAGACTTTTGCAAGAATCAAAAATCAAAGAATTCAATGAATGGAGAATGGCCAATATCTTTGAAAAAATCGATCTTAGTGGAAAAGATTTTTCTGGTAAGAATCTTTCAGGCGTGTACCTAAATGGTATAAAGTGTAATGGAGCTAATCTATCAAATTGCAATTTAAAGAGAGCCAATTTTGCCCAATCCGAAGTTATGGATACAAATCTTGAGAATGCCAATTTGACAGATGCGATTTTTCTTTATGGAAATCTAAAAAATAGCAATTTAGCTAATGCAAATCTCTCCGGTACAAACTTTATGTGGTCGGACTTGAGGAATTGCGATTTGAGTGGGGCTAAATTTGGGAAGACAGTCTTAGTTGAAGCAAAACTTCAGAGTGCAAAAGTAAATTCATTAGAGAATCAATCCGTTTATCTAAAATTTGCAAAGATGAACTAGTTTTTTTCTAACATAATATTTGATCCATCGTGATAGTAATCCCAACAGATTAATACGATTGTGACGTCCAGAAATATTGTTTGGAAGTAGATAAACTAAGAACTTTAAAGCTACTCGGCAAATGGTCTGTCAATAGGGCCATCGGAAAACGGCGACCGCTAGTGGCTGTTTTTAGTTTGACACATTATTGTAATTTTTATTGTCCTATGTGTCCTTTCGGTGATTCCAACAAAGACGGACAACTGAAACTTGTGAAGGAAAAGGACTTAACTACTGAACAGTGGAAGAGCATTTTTGATAAAGTCTCAAAGTATTGTGTCTGGTCAATAATTGAAGGTGGAGAACCAACTAGTCGACCGGATTTCATGGAACTTGTGAGATATCTCAACGAACTCAACATGCCCACGTCTCTGATTACAAATTGTTCCCTTTTGCATAAGGCGGATTTAGAGGAACTAAAGAAACACATCCAGTTTATTACATGCAGTATTGATTCAGTTCATGAAGAACCCTATTGCAAGGTTCGCGGTGTCTCCAGCAAGACATACTACCGAGTAATGGAAAACATTGAACTTCTCAATCAGAATAACATATCACATTATTTCAACAGCGTGATTACAAAGTATAACACACAAGAATTCATTGATCAGAGTTATTTTGAAAGAGCTAAAGAGCTTGGATCAAATGCCGTTTCATTAACATTTGTAGAAGATAGGGCTGATGTATCATATTCATTGTTACCTGATCGTAAAACTATGTCAAGAGTATGTGAAAGTATCCTAGATTATGGAAGAAGAAAATCTTCCCCTCAAATTATGATTCCCCCTCAATATTTTGAACAAATTTTAGAAAATGGACGAACTGCTTTCGACGAGTGTGGAGTCTGGAAGAGTACATTTGTGAACGCTGATGGCACAGTTCTTGTACCATGTTGGAAATTCAACAATTCAGAGAACAAGTACAACCTACTTGAAAAAGGTATTGAAGAAATTTGGAGTGCTCCTCAATGGGATATTGCCAGAACTTGTCATGATTGTCAGGTGCTTGGATGCATTTGGTATTCTTCACAACCAATAACCACGTTTGCTAAAAATTACATGAATGGTCTATCCCGAATTATTAATCAACATAAACCAGAATTGATACCATGATTTATACCATTGGTAGTATCAACGAGATCAACTCCTGTTCATGAACGTCTCTTTAGCTACAAAATTTGTTTTACTCGTATACTTAGAGTGTCATGATCTTGATAAAGTTCACCTGTAGCCCTGAATTCTCTTCCCTTCTTAATCAATTCTCTAGGGCCGCGAAAATCATAGTGGTTC
The DNA here is from genome assembly GCA_029237505.1 of Nitrososphaerales archaeon. Taxonomy (GTDB): domain Archaea; phylum Thermoproteota; class Nitrososphaeria; order Nitrososphaerales; family Nitrososphaeraceae; genus TA-21. The sequence goes on along the minus strand of JARBAW010000116.1, from coordinate 2,682 downwards.
AATATTGCTCTCCATTTACCATTAACTAATACTATTGCTTTTCCCGTTACCACCTTTTCTACTTCAATATTGAATACTTGTCCTTGAATTTTTACTAAATTTTCTGAAGCAAATACCTTACCTCGAGCAATTTTTATTCGTTCAAGTTTTTCGAGCAATTTCAATGCTGCATTCATGATCAAATTATCCTGTTGTAATAATTTTTGTAAGAGCTGAATATCCAATCCACTGTTTCCCTGCATAGATACCATAGAATATATTTTTCTTGCAGTACTTTGCACGCTGTTTCTGAGACTCTTCATCTCTGATTCATTGGCAGACTTTGAATATTTGTGAATAGGAATTTTAATTATACTCGCTTGGCCCGAATCTTGCTCAAATTCCTGATCATATTTGCCCATATTTGAATCAAGAAACGCAATCTCTTCTTTGGTCATAGGATCTTTTCCAGTAGAAATCCTATCGACTTTTTTGAATTCTAGTTGTGTATCAATTGATGAAAGGATTGATCTCATTTTTTGTATTTTTTTTCTACTTACTTCAAGATAGCGCTGATCAATCGTATCGTTTGTAGCAAGAATTAGAACTGATCCTATGTTTTTTCTTCCGGTTCTGCCCCTTCTTTGAATATGTCTGATTTCACTTGGTATTGGTTCATAAAATATGACTAGATCTACTTCTGGAATATCGAGCCCCTCTTCTGCAATTGAGGTTGCCACCAAAACATTAAACTCTCCTTCCTTAAATTTCTCCAAGATAATATTCTGTTCTTCCTGTTTCATTCCAGGATCTCCTTGTCTCTTTGATTGCCCTACGAACTTTGATGCCTTAATCTTGTTCTTTGTAAGCAATTCAACGATATGTTGAGCTGTGTCCCGATATTGAGTAAAGATAAGAACTCTTGAATCTTTTTCCGATTTTCCCTGATTTAATTGGTTATTATTATTTGAATTGACTTTGGAGTTGAATTTCTCGGTAAGTATATTGATAAGATGTTGGGTTTTTGGATGTTCTTTGTTCAATTGATTGACCAACCTTCGAATTTCTATTACTCTATTATCATCAATCAACAGCTTGTGACTCTTGCCGCCTTCTTCCTGGATCCTATCCAGAAATGTTCCAAGAGAGTAAAACCCTTGGCTTTCCAACAATTCTATACAATACATTAAGGAAAGTGCATTGGATTGCTGAATCAAGGCAAAATACAATGAATGCCGTTGTTCTTCAGGAATTGCAGTTAAAGTACGCCTTAATTCATCACCTATAGAAATTAGATCTTTCTTAAAAATCCATTTAGAGTTCTTTGTGATAATTTTTCTGCTAATCAACCAATCCACTTTTTCATCTAACATTCTTTTCAATATTGATTTGACGTATTGATATTCTGGGGGAAGATCAAACCATTTCCAATCAATTTCAATTGGATTGATGTAATGTATTACATCTGGATCTTCCTCTGTTTTGTACTCCAAATGTTCAATAAATAGATTATTACAAATTTCTTGAATCTTGTTTATTTCAGATCCCGGACTAGCAGTTAACCCAAGAATTAATGGGAAGGAACATTGTTTGATGTATTGATCTGCTATAAAGGTATATGCATAATCTTTGACTGCACGATGAGCCTCATCAAAGACTATTAGGAAAAAATTGTCCAATTCAAATCTTCTTTCTCTTATGTCATTGCGTACTACTTCTGGGGTCGAGAAAACAAGTCTGATATCATTTCTATGCCAGATAAGACTTCTGGCGTATGGTGGTATTTTTCCTGTTACTACACTAGATTGCGCATCCGGTAACTTCAAGTGAGACACAAACGATTTCCAGTGCTGGTTGACTAAAGGCCTTGTAGGAGCCAGAATTAATATTCGCTTGCTCCTGTAATTGTAGAGTGTACTTGCAGAAACTAGTAACGATATGATTGTTTTTCCCAACGCCGTGGGCAAAATAACAAGCGTGTTCTTATCCAGAGCATTGCCGGAAATATTCTTTTGATATTCTCTAAATTGTAAGATGTTCTTTCTAAGAAGCGGATGATTTGTAAAGGCATCTTGGTCCTTGGAGGTCATGGTTTAGCAAGGCAATACCATATTGCATTTGAGTTACTAATAATGGAATCTAAAATATTATCCGAATTCCAAATTTTCAGGGAATATATGTTGTTTGAGAATTCTAGTTTTAATTCGGAAATTCAATGGATGAGCTCTCTAATTCTAATATTGGAATGTAAATTGAGTGCGTATCATTTCCAATCTTTTCTACAAAATTGTATTCGCCAGTAAGTTGCCTCAATTCGATAAATTTCATGCCTGGCTTTTCTTTTTCAACTATATAATGAACTAACGCGCCACCTAGGGCACCAGTCTCGATAAACAGTATTTCCTTTTCATTATACTTTATGTGATAGAGCATTGGAGTTAGCCCTAGTGCAGATTGGGAAGAGAACAATATTACTTTCAACATATCGTTCAAATTCTTGTATTTCAGAAATGTCATTGGGGATTCATCCTTTGTCATACAAATCATAGAAAAATACCTGAATTTCATTGTATCGATCCGACCCGCAAGAATCAAGTAGATCAATAGAAAATTCACAATTGTAACTCTATGTCAATCAAATGCACAGATAGTTATCATGAGAATACGCGTATCTGGGGAATATATTGCGCTCAATAAGAGAGT
>JARBAW010000015.1 GCA_029237505.1 Nitrososphaerales archaeon | reverse complement strand
TAATCATAATTAGTCATATTGATTTTTGCTGTAGGTTGCTCTGCGGCAAAAACTGACTGTGTTGGAATTTCTAACTGGAATAAGACGGTAATGCACATACAGGTACACACACAAGTCAAGAAGAATACTTCAAAAATGTGTTTCATGATATAATTATCGAGAAATTAAATGAGGCCCTTTAATTGTTTCTATTAATCTCATAATATATCAATTTCATACCATACCTCATGCGATAGATAGTTAGGAATTTTAGAAGACTATCATAATGGTGGATGTATAATATAGAAAATTAATCAAGAAAAAATTTTCCTAAATTAATGTTAAAAACTATATAAATTTTAATGAACATAATATTATAATGGAAACTATGAAATGTGACTACTGTAGAAAACATATCCATTCGCTGAATCAATTTCTAGATATGTTTGTCTGTAATACTTGTTATCACAGATTAATATCGCATGTGTTTTATCCAGGTAGAATCAATCCATGATGTAATCGGGTGGTTCAGACCGTCGATAAAAATCATGTTATCACAAATGTCTCTAGTTCTAAGGAGACATAATTTCATCTACTAGCTATTAGGAATCACCGTGTGAGTTTCTTCTGCGTTGATGGATTCAGTTCTACGAAATAGTTGTACGAAATAAATCTTCTCATTCTTACCATCTTGCCTATCATACTTGATAGAAGATTAATACCAAGTATTGCAAATATTGTTAAAGATATCAAAAATTTCACGGGAGCTTTTATTAAATATGTCGACATTACATTTATTGGGTAAATTGGTGGCATCTGACAAGCATTCATTTAACACTGATATAACTGATGTAGAGGAATTAGACGAAATTGAGAAAATTGAAAAGATATTGAATCCCGATGAAAAAGTTCTCCTGGTAGCAAGGCAATCCAGATTTATGCCAGGTGGCTCAGCTTTGACACCCAATAATGTAATTGCAACCGACAGAAGGGTCATTATAAGAGATCCATATTTGCTTGGTTTGAAATCGGAGCTTATCGATATTCCATATGACGTCATAACCAGTGTGAAACTACAGAAGGGGTTCTTTACATCAACTATATTATTTAAGGCTCCCTCGCTGGTTAATAAAACCAAGTTAGGACTAATTGATGAAGGTGTTAGTGGGGAAGATGACCAAGAAGGCATCATTGAGGCACTCTCCAAGGATAAGGCAGAAGAACTTTTGGAAATAATTAGAAGACGAATGAAAGCTAATAGCAATGCCGAATCAATGAGCAATGTTGTTACTATTTCGGTTGCCGATGAAATCAAGAAACTTTCCCAGTTGAAGGACGATGGAATTTTGAGTGAATCAGAGTTCCAAAAAATGAAGCAACAATTACTAGAAAAAATGTAATGACAAATCATGCTCACTATTCAAAAGCTCATTTTATAGTTTGTACTACCATATATAGTTGTGAGGATTGATTTTGGACGGTCTTGAGACAAAAATGTAATTGACCAGTGGATTAAATATGGCAGATTCGAAATTGTCACTTGCCAATTATAATAAGAAGCGTGATTTTACCAAAACCCGGGAGCCTCGAGGTAGGATAAAACACAGCTCTCAAAAGAAAAAATTAAGATCATTTGTAGTTCAAAAACACGACGCGTCAAGATTGCATTTTGATTTTAGATTGGAATCAGAAGAGGGAGTCCTAATATCATGGGCAGTTCCTAAAGGCCCTTCCCTCAATCCAGAGGCAAAGCGATTAGCTATATTGGTAGAAGATCATCCACTAGACTACTTACTTTTTGAAGGAACTATCCCATCAGGTAATTATGGCGCCGGTACCGTAATAGTCTGGGACACTGGTAAATACACCAGTAAAGAAACTCTTTCTGAACAAATGAAAAGAGGAAAAGTGTCAATTGAACTTTACGGCGATAAACTGAAAGGTATGTTCTCTTTAATCAGAACAAAAAGAGAAGATCAGTGGTTATTAATTAAAGGAAAAGACGAATATGCATCAAACCAAGATATTACATTGTTCCAACCTGATTCTGTCCTTACCGGAAAATCTAACTCAGATATAGAAATCGAAACGAGGAGCGTTAAAAAGGCCAAGAGTGTGAACCCAAAGAGATATGAACTAATCGCTGGAATTTCAGCTAATAGTTCAGAGATCAATTTACCTTTCCCAAATATTAAGCCAATGCTAGCTTCTCCCTGCGATAAAGCCTTCAATAGCAAAGATTGGGTCTTTGAAATAAAGTGGGACGGAATTAGAGCAATCCTCTTAAAGAATAAAAAAAATGTTAAAATTCAATCAAGAAATGGCAATGATATAACTAAAAGATATCCCGAAATTGTAAATGCGGCAAGGATTTCACTTGGAGCTTGTGAATCTGCAATAATCGACGGTGAAATTGTAGTCCTAAACAAAAATGGAATTCCAGACTTTCACCTTCATCAACATAGGATAAATATTCAAGACAGTAACACGATCAAAGTACTTTCTAGAGAATCGCCAGCCACTTACTTTGTTTTTGATATATTATATATGGAAAATAAAAGCCTCAAGGAACTTGGTTATTTAGAACGACGTGAAATATTATCAAGTACGTTACAAGTAAATGACTTAATCAAGATTTCTGATTATATTGAGGAAAAAGGTATAGAAATTCTCCATAATAGTAACAAATTAAAGCTAGAGGGAATAGTAGCTAAATATAAGAACAGTGTATACAGGGAAGGTATAAGATCAAAGGATTGGTTAAAGATAAAGAATACAAAAACACAAGATTGTGTAATAATTGGTTATACCAAAGGAGAAGGCGCTAGAGTTCATCATTTTGGGTCTCTAGTATTAGCTATATATTCTCGTTTAGAAAGAAAACTAAGATTCGTTGGTCATGTAGGTACAGGATTTGATGATGAAACTCTTGATTTGGTATACTCAATGCTAAAGAAAAACGAAAAGGACTTCATGCCAGTTGATAAACTTCCTTATATTAATAGAGAGATTACATGGCTGAATCCAATACTCGTTGCAGAAATAAAATTTGCGGCTTGGACCGATGATGGAATATTGCGGGCTCCGGTTTTTTTGAGATTGCGTGAAGACAAAAAGCCCAATGAGTGTATTATTGAGGCGGATAATTACAACAATTCTGCTCATCATATTAAAGTAATTAGGAACGATAAGACTCCTATTGATATGAAGGTCAAGATTACGAACCCCACTAAGATTTTCTGGAAAGCAACAAGAGATCATCCAAAATTCCTTAAAAGAGACCTAATACGATATTATGAAACCATGTGTGATTTGATCCTTCCACATTTAAAAGATAGACCGCTTTCCCTTAGCAGATATCCCAATGGAATTGAAGGAAAGTCATTTTATCAAAAAGATTGGGATCAAAATAAGCCAGATTTCGTTCAAACGGCTAAAGTTCATTCAGAACACAGAAATTCCAATATTAATTACATTATATGTAATAATAGAGAAACATTGTTGTGGATAGCTAACTTGGGATGCATAGAAATGCATCCATGGTATAGTAGAATAAATGAGTTTGATCGCTGTGATACTTCTTCTCTTCTATTCGAGGAAAAATGCGGATTGAATTTTCCCGATTTTATTGTCTTTGATCTGGATCCATATATTTATTCGGGTAAGGAGAAAAAAGGCGAGGAACCACAGTACAATATAACAGGTTTTAAGGCTGCTGTCGAAATCGCACATCAATTGAAAGATATCCTAAAAGAATTGAAAATAAATTCGTATGCTAAGACTTCAGGAAAATCAGGACTCCATATTTATGTACCTATCATCAATCGCTATCCATATGATCAAACAAAGAAATTTGCTGAAATAATAGCAAGAATTATGGTTTCGAGATTTCCTGATAAGGTAACGATGGAATGGAGTACCATAAAAAGGAAAGGAAAAGTATTCTTTGATTACAACCAAAATGCAAGAGGAAAAACGATAGCCTCGGTATATTCTTTAAGGCCAAATCTTTCGGCGACCGTTTCAATGCCAGTGGTGTGGAATAACTTGGATTCGATACTGCCTACCGACTTTACCATTGAAAATGTGCCCCAAATGGTGAAAAAAAGCGATGTATGGGCGGGAGTTCTTACCGAAAAGCAAAATATTAGCGAAATAATAGAGAGAACAAAAGAAATTTAGTTTGTATTTATTCTAATCTATTGGTAACACTTGATAGAGCAATTAAAAAAAGAAATTAATGCTTAAAAGGTGCTTAAAAGAATCCATCATACCTTTCTGCCACCTACCTTCATTTCGTCCCAATCATGGACATCCTTTTGAAATTCCTTTAACCCTTTCGGAGTTATTTGTACTTCTGTACCCTTAATTTTGACAAAGCCTTTTTTCTTTGCATATTCTTTGATAACAGAAATCTTGTCATACTCCGTAAAACCATCCCTTAGAATTCCAAAGTTAAAAAAATCCATTAGATTGAACTTGGTCGGCAGATTATTTTCCGTCGCATTAACATAGTTTTCCCACAATTCTTCCATAAAATTCCAAATAATGGTTTTCCTATCGTTTTCTGAAACTCTAGCTAATGCCAATACTTACTTTATTGCACAATATTACATTTAGAAGTTCCATAAAAATGTCGAATTCTTCTCAAATGCAATCGATAATAATATGGCCAGTTATAATGAAGCCATAGTCATATCTCAAATTGTTATCCATCCTGTACAATGTTTTACTTGTAATTTATTTTTCTTCGAAATAGGGCAACACCCTTTTTGTAAATAATCTAATAAATTCAATCTCATCGGGGCTGGTGCTGTGAATATATAACTGCGTAAATCCTGCTTGAAAATATTTTTCGATAGGAGAAATTAGATCCTCTATGGATGTAACGATGATTGTGGATTTTCTTTGTTCGTCGTCGGATACTTCTTGTTTTGCCTTTTGTTCTAAAATCCTTGGATCACTTATGTCAGTATCAAATGCATTATCAATTTGTGTGGTACGCCAAAATTCACATGCTTTGAAAGCTTTCTCATAATCCTCAGAATATGACACTTTTGGTTTAGCTATTTTTTGGAGGGAAACTGGATCTTTGTTTACCTCCAACGCTGCATTATCAAACAAATCGAATACTTCTTTAGCTCCATCAGGTTTTGTAGTTGTAATCAAACCATCGGTATACTTGGCAGCAGCTTTAATTGCTTGTGAACCTGAACCAGCCATATATAACGGAATAGTAGTTGAAGGAGGAGTATACAATCTTGCATTTCTTATTTTAAAATATTTTCCACTAAACGTTACAAACCCGTCTTTATCTGTGCTGTGAGAAGCACTTTTATTTATTTTAGAATCAGTAATTGAGAATTTTTCTGAATTATCGAAATCTTTGTTCTTGTGCCACAATTTGTTAATGATTTGAATAGCTTCAATTGTCCGTTCAACTCTAATGTCTGCTGATGGCCAATCAAATCCCAATGGCACTTCGTTCATGGCTTCACCTGAACCGACACCCAGTCCAATTCGTCCAGGGTATAGAACATCCAACGATGCAAATGCTTGGGCTATTATTCCAGGATTATATCGATATACACCTGCCGTAACCCCCGTCATCAATTTCATTTTTTTTGTCCTTTCTGCAACGGCTGAAATCCATATCCATGTAAAGTTTCCATGTCCGTTAGTGTGAGACCAAGGGTGAAAATGATCGCTAGTGAGAGTTGTTTTAAATCCTCCTTTTTCAGCTTCTTGTACAAACTCAATCAATTGTTGCATTGAATATTGTTCTTGCGATGCCCAGTATCCTATGTGTCTCATATTTTAGTAAGTATATTATTATTTATAAATCAGTTACAAGTTACAATTTGAGAAAAAATGAATCAATTATTGGAACATTACCGTATCGGGTAATTATAACTGGACCCAGAAAGGATTAATCAATCAAAGTCAAATGTTTAATATTTGAAACCTAAAAAAGCCAGTTTTGTAGTATTATTAGCCAACCCCAGTCGGCTCTTCTTTATTCTGATGTTCCAATTTCATATGTTGCTGCTTTTCCTGTTGAGTAGCAAACATAATACCACAAAGATGGCATTTTAGATTATCACTTCCGGAGACTTCCTGCGCCATTCAAATATCGCCTCTGTATTTGAAGATAGTTTGGAACATGCATAATATTCAACTCCATCATTTAAATCTGTTACTTACACTAATTCCATCAAGAACTAGTTATCCTGGTTAGGCTTATTGCGACAGAAGTATTTAATAGATATTCAGATAGTTAGTAAATTGTTTTAAATTTTGTTGTGCACTAATAATTAAGAAAAACTTTCGGTTTTTGGCTCCGTTCACCGAAAGTACAATACAGGAACAAAGATGGAAGGGATGCCAAACACGGGGCTGGCAAATCCCTTTCATAACGCAGTTAGATTAGAAATTAGAATTTCATGTTTTTCTCAAAGATAGCAATAGCATCAAATGAAGAGTTACCAATTATATTATCAAATTCGTTTTTTGCCTTATCGGTTAAGTTTTTCACTTCCGGAAGACTACCGATTTTCTCTGCGCCCTTCTTCACACCTCCAAAAAATGTATCCCAGCCCAGTCCTACTGCTGCCAAAATAACTAGAATAGCTAATATAAGGACAATCCAGCCTATCAATTAAAAGTAAATCACAGATAGTATGTTTTAAACTTTAACATTCTCAAGACTTGAGAATCCGAATCAATTCTTTTAGCGGAGTCAAGAAAATATATCGTCCTGTAGTCCAATTACACGCTATAATGAATTCCATTATTACAGTTACCCGCTTCAACTGAGTAACAAACACATCCATCTTTTAACATGATGTTTCGAAATGATACGGGGTAAGCTGCCCCAGAGTTATCACTATTTGGTATCAGCGAATTATGAGGAACAAAAGTTATTGAGTCGGAATCTGTCTTATCTAAAAAGCCAAACATTAGTTGGGAAACCTCTACATTATATCTGATTGAATAAGGAAAATTACCTGTTTTGTTCCACCACTCAATTCCAGTAAATTGATTCCCTCCAACATAATCAAAATTCATTTTGTCAAGAGGAAAATCAAAGGTTTCTGTGTTTCCATTAGTCTGATCAGTAAGGCTATATCTAACTAGTTTTTTTTTCTCATACATCATTATTATTCGCAGGTATGAATGACCAACGACTGGTAAAACTTTTTTGAACCTGTATCTGTTAATCCCTTGAAAAATTGCTTCAAAATAATCTTGATTATCAAACTGACAGATCAGATTCAACTCGATGGGAATATTGCGAGCATTGAACAATTCCAGTAAATATAGCATCCACGACTTGTCAGGAATTTGATTCCCCATATCTTCAACTATCTTGATAATGTCTGATATGGCCGTAACGCCAGCAGGAAATAATGGATTGCTCTGTGTCTTATCCAACATGCGACAAAATGAGCCTACCCAATAATGCAATATATATAAAATATCTGTTTATCTAATTAAGATTTACTAATATTTGTCGCGACGCAGGAATATAGAGATTCTAATTTGGTATCTTAAAAAGTAACTTGCAAAATGTATAACCAAATGGTCATTTATTACATTAGTTATGAGTAGATTATTCATGTGAATTGTCAGTTCTGGTCCATGGAAACTTTTTTTCAATAATCTTATTCCAATTTATTTTTACCAGCAAATATAAAGTAACCAAAACTCCAGCGATACTAAGTATTATGGCTATGATGATGGCAGTAGGATTGCTTGTGTCTGAAAATTGTGAAATAATGTTTTGAACAAATGGTCGTCCTAGTAATACTCCCAACCATACTATAAACTCATTATATAAAAAAACTCCAGCAAATACTGAAACAGCGAACTTCCAAGGATTGTACTTTGTCAGACCCAATGTGATATAAATGAAATTTTCGTAAAATGGGATTATTGGAGCAACAAGCGCCCCTATCCACCCATACCTTCCTACAAGTTTTTGAAGTGATAATATTCTACCTTTTGATTTTTTGGAAATGATATTACGACCCGAATATGCAAGATAAAAAATGATCATTTTTGCGGCCACAGCACCAACAGTTCCACAAAGAGAAATGATATGTGGATCTAGATTCTTGTTAAACGCTGCTATGAGCGGAAGCGGAAAGTAAGGTATCGGTAGAAAGAACAATATGCTGATGATAAAGCTCACTAGTAAAATACCAGGATACCCAAAGTAATCGTATAACACTACCAACTCATCAAGATTGATCAAGATAGGTAGACTACATTAAAATAATATATTAAAATGTTATAAAACTTGACTCATATTTTGTGTGATACATCAAACTAAATTGTATTGGATGTATGTTCCTAATTAAACATCCCAAGATAGTAAGTTGAATGAAAGTTGCTCTTGATAATCATAGAAAATTGTAAATAGCGTACTCGTTCACTTAATATTGATTTAGGATTTGTTCTTTGACGCAATATCTGAAGTATTGTTTCATGAAATTCCAAAATCACCCTTGGTCAGATCTCAAGTATTATTGAATATAGACCGATTTGAAATAGGACAGAGCTATGTGACCGCTAAAATATTAAATAGATTTGCAGAAAATGTCATGGTAAATATTCAGGGCGGTAGACCTGGCATAGAACTCCAAGAGAGTCTTTTCAAAATAAAGGATGCTGAAAATCAAATCCCTTTACAGTTTGCATATCTAAAAGCAAATCTAATTGAGACAGGAAAAATTTTTGTGAGAAAAGTTCCTGTAGTAGGCCTACGTGATTGGTTATTGATTTATGAGGATACGTTAGTTGAGTTATCGGTAAAAGACGCGTACGACGAATTGGAAATTGTAGTTGTTTAAGTAAACCATGATAACGATTCGGAAACGTATATCGTTGGTTAGTTATGATTCTAATAGTATTTGTTGATCTTGCGTTATCTTAAATAAATAAAAAAATAAAAAATAAAGTAAAATTTTTTCAAAAGTTTGATACTTCAAATAGTACTAGATAAATCTTAAAAAAAGTAGTTAGTGACCACCACAGCCACAACCATGTTCTGCTCCATGATGATGTGAACTTGAAGTTTCAGAACATGTAGGACAAAGTGGACTATTATTTTCAGACATGAATGTAATTCCACAGGAACCACATTTTAGTTTTTGAACTCCTTCCATAAATTGTAAGGGTTTGAGACCATAATTAATGTCTTTCCTGAATTACATGATTTCATGTCGACATGTATGTTGTATTAGTATTTGTGACAATATTAACGAGAAGTTTAGGCTTTGATAAAATAAGAGTCCTGAAACAAAATCAGGGTAAAAGAACGAACGAACGAACGTAAGGTTATATGCCCTAGCAATTACCTAGAATTGATTGAAAAAATTTGTAGTTATTCCCAAATTTAAAGAGAATACTAAGGAAATCATGTACTTTGAACCCAGGATTGTCAAGATTGTCAAAGGTGAATCAATAACTTGGATCAACCGAGATACAAAGGTACATAACTTGACTTCGGGAGATGCAAACTCTACTTTGCCAAGTCCTTTCTTTCAAACGGGAAGTATGCTGCCAGGTGAATCTACAACCGTTAAGATCGATAGTAATCAACAGAGTATACCGTATTACTGCACCATGCATCCCACTGAAAGAGGTGTTATTGGGATTTTACCCAAACCCGAAGATCAAATGACGGAAGATGAGAAGGCGAGGTTCATGGACGACTTAAACCTGTCAGTATCCGACAACGCAAATCAAAAAATATTAACTCGTCTTCAGAGACAACTAGATCCAGCCATTATCGAATATCTGAGTGACCCTCATGCAACTCTAATCCAGAATAAGGTAATGACTATTGTTTTTTGGGATATCAGTAATTTTTCAAAATTGACCGAAGTCTTTAAGGATCATCCAGAGCTCATTGCAGTATTTCTCAATGAATATCTCGGCGTGGCAGTTCCAATCATACATGAATATGGTGGAATTATTGATAAATTCATTGGAGATGGTATACTGGCATACTTCGGGTTCAAGGAATCAGATGAAGCTGGTTCAATTGGTGCATCGAATGCAATTATTGCTGCTCTAAAACTTAAGAAGGCATTCCAGTTTTTTAAGAAAAATTGGTTGGATATATGGAGCACGGTTACTAATTTTGATACAAGTATCGACATAAAATGCGGTATTAACACTGGTTCAGTCTTAGTTGGACTCATGGGAAGTCAAGAAAGGGATCAGTTTACTGTGATAGGAACTCATGTAAATCTGGCAAGCAGGATGGAAGGAATAGCTGAGGGCGATCAAATTGCCATATCTCAATTTACAAAGGAAAAGATTGAACAAAAATTCAATTTGGAGACTATACAAATAAAAGAAGAAAAAATAAAAGCATTTGAAGACATTACCGAGTATTATCTTGTAATAGATCAAAACTAGACTTTCTTGACGATAGAAAATTCGAACAGCATTTTCAGAGAAAGGTAACCATCTCATGAAGCCAAATAAAACGGCGACTCTTTCATTAATGCTTGCCAGAGTAGTATATACAATCAATTGGTTTAACATGGCTTCTGTCTTCTACTTTGTTGCTTCTGATTTTAAAGAAAACATCGCTATGCTTGGAATAATAAGTGCCAGCTTTCTTGTCGGTGTAGGTCTATTTCAAGTGCCTGCAGGAATCATCGCTGCAAAATATGGTCCCAGAAAGATTGCCATATACGGAATCATGATTGCCTCAACGGGAGCATTAGTAACTGGATTAGCCAGTAACACTTCGCAAATAACCCTTTTGAGGTTTATAATTGGTTTAGGTATGGCATGTTTTTTTGGACCAAGTGTTATCCTAATTTCGAAATATTTAGGAAAGGAATCGGAAGGACTGGGAATCGGACTGCTAAATTCAGCCCATGCCTTGGGGGGAATAATAGGATTGTTTGGCTGGGTGATACTGGCTGAACAATTAGGTTGGAGATCATCACTTGTTTTAAGTGGTGGGTTGGGAATATCAACTGCCATTCTATTGAGAAGCACATTACTAAAAGCCGCCGATGAAATAAGCAATGAGTTTAGGATTAGGATATCTCATGTTTTTTCGACATTATTTAACAAATCATTGATTATCCTTGGAATCACATTGTTGGGATTTCAAGCAGGATCGAGTATGATTTTGACTTTTACTGTGTTCTACTTTGTAGATCACTTAAAAATTAATCCAATTGATGCAGGGTTAATAGGAAGCCTAAATCTAATAGTCGCCCTTGCCTCATCACCGTTTTTTGGGAAGCTTTACGATAAGATTGGAAATGCAAGGAAACTACTCTTTATTTCTGGCATAATCAGTGCCTGCAGCATGGCCGCATTTGCAACTGATTCACTATATGCTATTACAGTATTGATCCTTATATCAGGATTTTTCTTATCTGCGGGGTTTGTAATAGTATACGCAAAAGCAAAAGAAATCAACAAGGCACAACCTCAATATCAGACTCTTGCCGTAAGTTTCGTAAATGGTCTTTCATTATTTGGCGTCTTCTGGGTCCCAGTCTTTTTTTCCAGAATAGTAAGCAGCTTGGGATATGAGATAGCATGGTTGTTAGGAGGTTTGGTTATTATCATATTGATACTTCCAGTAGTTAGGTTAAAATGAATAAATTATTTTGTATCAAGATGAAATATTCTAAACTATCACTTAATTAAAATCCATTCCGCATATTCTAGTTAATATATGTCGAGTTTGAATTAAATGTTCAAATGATATTCTATGAGTAAAAAGGTGAATATTTGAATGGATTGGAATAACAAAAATGGAAATTGTCGTTATATTGTCCTATTTATCATGGTGGGCGTATTTATCCTTCCGTTTATACAGCAATCGGCATTTTCGAATCATGGGATGGAGATAAATCTAAAATTAAATGATGCCCAATTTTATTTACCACAAGGTAAGAACGTCCAGGTGGTCAAGTTAACTACAACTTATTCGGTTACCGATCCTGCCACGGTTGACAAACAAATCAGTGGAACAATGAAAATATACACGGCAAATGGAACTTTAATGAAAACTACGTCAATTCCAAATGGATTCAAAGCAGACAAGAATGGTTTTCAGCAATTTGTTACCAGTTTACCAAATAGCTCTATCCAATCAATTACTACCGTAGTAGTATTTACTGATTTGAATAAGACTGCTGCACTTTCTAATTCAATAACAAGCAATCTAGTTCTAAATAAAACGCAATAGATTACCTACTAATGTTCTATTATTCGAGCTTTCGTGATAATAGAAAATAATTCTTCCTCTCAGGATTCTCGAAAAAGGAGTACTTAAATAATTTTTCAGAGAATAAAGTTATAGAATGATTACCGCGGAGATAAGTCTTGTTCCTGTGGGTTCTCGTTCAGGAACAAGCATGAGTAAAGAGATAGCGATTGCTTTTGACGCGATTAGCGGAATCAAAGATCTGAAAGCAACCCTTACTCCACTAGGAACTCAAATTCAATCAAATAATATGGTAGACATTCTAAATGCAATAAATATTGCACATGAAGCGGTTAAATCTTCTGGAATACAGAGAATAATCTCTATTGTGCATATTGATGAAAGATTGGATAAAGAACAAAATCTTGATCAGAAGGTTGATTCTGTTATGAACAAATTGAAGTGAGTGCTTCAGGTTCGTTTTGCAACACCACTTTGAATGATTGCTTATTTGGTTATTTTTGATGAAGGATTGTGGACCGAATAAAATTTAAGTCAAAAGAAATAATGAGAGTTGGATGTTCAAACGACTTGGAGCTGCTATTCTTTTAGTTGAGGATTTACAAAAAAGTATATCCTTCTACAGAGATACTCTTGAACTCAAAATAAAAAACGAGTCGGCAGATTGGGTTGAATTTCAAAATGAGGCTCAAGGTGCTGTGTTAGCATTACATCCAGCACGTATCAAACAGAAAGGCTTTTCAAATATGCTAGTAGGATTCAATGTCAGTAACCTGGAATCCGTTTGTAAAAGACTGGAAGAAAAAGGGGTCAAATTCCACAAGAAGATTACTCAGGAATCTTTTGGAAAACATGCAATTATCGAGGACCCAGAGGGCCATTTAATATCAATTGCAGAAATTCCGCCCAAGGATGAATTGGGTCAAATTCCATATTATCATGGATTTGCTCCGGTAGAAGGCTTGACATAATGTTATGTTCTTTGGCAACAAATTAGCACTCTAGGCTTTTTTAAAGGATTGAACATTCTTGATGAACCCTATTAAAGGAACTGGGCATCTGAAGCCCACAAAGGTAAGAAGAACAAATATCATTTTGTGTAGACATGTATTTTATATGAAATGTATTTTGCACGATCCAAGAATATGAAAGTCCAAGTTCTGGTCTTAAAATCCAATCAAACATTACAGAATAATAGTAAGTTTGTTGCAATATTATAATAGGATGAGTGAATTTGCCTTTTTTCGGTTCAAAAGCGCTAATATGTTAACCGACGAGGAAGAAAGAGATAGAGAAGAGATAATTAATCTAACAGAACAGGTTCTGGAATTAAAAGGCATAGAATGTGATGCTAAAATCGCCAAGATATCCGAGGATCAATTAAGAGAGATACTTGAGGAAGTGAGAAAATTGCGTAGGAAAAGGAAAAAGACTTACGTCGATTCAACTATTATTAATTTGAATGAACAAAACAAAGATATTGAAAATGGTGAGGGTGAAAGTGCTTACATTAGGTGAGAGTTGACTTAAAATGGATATGGATAAACTCACAAATCGTTGGCTTGCCACTTTGGGTATAGGGGTATTGATTTTTGGTCTTGCATTATTTGTCTTGAAAGTTCCTGTCCGTACTATGCTAATTTTCTTTGCAATCGGAATACCTGTAGTATTTCTGTGGTTATATTCGGATGAAAGATCACGCAGAGAAAAGAAGGAAATGGAACAGCTGGGTAAAATACAACAACAACCTTGCATTTGCACGGTATGTAAACATGAACAAGCAGTAGTATGCATAAACGAAAAATGTCCATGTTGTATTGTCATGAAAGGGGATAGCATAATAGGACATTCCATAAATCCCCTTCAATAGATAAACACTGACTGACAATTATTAATCATAATGAATTTAAATATATTTTCATCGATCTATGTTACTCTGAAATAATATCGTTCATTTTAGAGGCTATCATATGATTGAGGAAGTATTCGAAGGAGCTCAGTAACTGATATTGAAGGTCTCCAAATTAGTAATTATTTTTAATTAGTATGAGTAAAAGATTTGAACATCAAGCAAAACAACAATGTCCATAAACCAGATATAAGTGATCGCAATGCAAAAGTATAGGCTGTGAAATAATGACTACTCCTCCAAGTCCTCAACTTGCTTGAATATTAATTATGGACCAATTAACTATTCATTAACTACTTGTTAGCGCATAATCTGAATGTCTTATTCTTCTAAATCCACAAATAGATTCCATATCGGCTTCCTTAGCAACAAATACTTAAAAATGAATCAAGTTTAAAGTAAGATGTGATTTTGTCCTCAGAGGATGAAGTATTTCAAAAAGGGTTAATCTTAACAGATGATATTGCCGATGATCCAATTCTTGATTTCAATTTATACGCTAGTGCGATAGCCAGCATAGTTAGAAATTCACAGCCGAAATTTACAATCGGCATTTTTGGTGATTGGGGGACAGGGAAAACCACTTTGATAAACGCTGTAGACAAAATCCTTCAAACTGATAAAGATTTGGTTAGAGTAACTCTTGAAGCTTGGCGCTATAAACAGGAACAATTCCCTGTTGTTTCATTGCTAAAAAGCATAGCATTTGCGTTACCGACTGAGAAACAATTTGAAGTATTAAAACAGAAATTGGAAACAAGTGCAATAAATTTTCTCAAGAAGACTCCAGACATTCTTACGTCAATCATATCCAAGTATGCATCAGAAGAGGATGAAATTTCAAATGAGATGCTTGATACTTTCAAAAAGGAATTAAATTCAAAAATCCAACTAATAGCAGAATTAGATAGAGACACGGTTTATTTTGATGGATTGGACGAAATCAAAAAAGAAATAAGAAATCTTCGCCTAGATAATCCTGCATTTAGGATTATTGTATTCGTAGACGATTTGGATAAATGTTCTCCGAAGAGGGCACTTGAAATATTGGAACTTATAAGAATATTCCATGATATTGAGGGTTTTGTTTATATCATTGGATTAAGTCATGATATGATTTTCAAGTTAAGCAACATAGAAAATAGCAAGACGAGTATTGATGGAGAGCATTTTATTAAGAAGTTGATTCAAATACCGATTACTTTACCCAGATGGAGTAATCAGGATATTGTTAACCTGGTCAAAGATTTAATAAAAAAGGGAATGATACATGATAAATTTAGGGACCTTATAGAAAAGAATATAGATCTAATTTCAATAGCAATTGACAATAATCCCAGAGAGATCAAAAGATTTTTGAATAACTTTTTTGTAGCGCATGAGATATTTTCGGGTAAGAAAAATTTTGAGGCAAAAGAATTGATTTTTTCGGGTAAGAAAAATTTTGAGGCAAAAGAATTACTAATCATTCAAGCGATTCATTTGCGATGGACCAAATTTTATAATATATTGGTAAAATCAGATGATTCTTTCTTTAAGGAATTAGATAAGTATCTGAAGATGGATGATGAAACGCGTCTAAAGAGTTTGGATTTGTATGAAGAAAAAAAAGAAGAACGAGACATAAAAGTGTGGAAAGTGTTACGCGATTTTAAAACGGATTCTGGTTTGTGGAATTTTCTAATACAAAATTCAGATACTTTGAAAAACGTACGGGATTGGAATATCTATCATCACGCTATAGAAACATCCGTGGAACCAACCAGAACACATAGAAAAGCAATAAACTACGAAGCTATAAAGTTACTCCAAAGTGGAAAGATCAATGAATTCAATGATAAAAGAGCCAGTGAATTTAAAATTCTATCTATGAGAGAAGCGGATCTTAGGGATGCGGATCTTAGGGATGCGGATCTTAGGGATGCGGATCTTAGGGATGCGGATCTTAGGGATGCGGATCTTAGGGATGCGGATCTTAGGGATGCGGATTTGATGGGTGCCAATTTAAGTGGCAGTGACATTGATGGTGCGGATTTGATGGGTGCCAATTTAAGTGGCGCGGATTTGATGGGTGCCA
Source organism: Nitrososphaerales archaeon (assembly GCA_029237505.1). GTDB lineage: Archaea > Thermoproteota > Nitrososphaeria > Nitrososphaerales > Nitrososphaeraceae > TA-21. The sequence continues at coordinate 18,454 of JARBAW010000015.1, read as the reverse complement.
ATTTAAGTGGCGCCAGATTGGTTGGCACTAATTTAGGAGGAGCTGATTTGGTTGGGGCCCGTCTTTGGGGAGCTAATCTAGTTAGTACTCGTCTTTGGGGAGCTAATCTGAGAGATGCTCATTTGGTAGGTGCAAAGTTAGTGGGTGCTAATCTTGGGGGAGCCAGGTTAGTGGGTGCTAATCTTGGGGGAGCCAGACTGGTTGGTGTGGATTTAGGTGGAGCCGACCTCAAGCATACAGAACTAACAAACTCCATCATAATAAATCCGAATTATGAATCCCTAACAGTAAATTCCAGTACAGAATTTAATAATGCTACAATTGATGATCCTCAGTTTATCGATTATATAACCCAGTATACACGAAACGTGCCTCAGAAGATTAAGGATAAGAAGAAACTTAGAAGAGAATTGGCCAGGAAAGGGGTTAGCGAAGAAAATATTGAAGATTTGTTGACAATTTCAAGGCTGCCCGAAGAATGAGCAAATGATCTCTAAGGTTAGTATTAGTGACCAGCTGCAAGAATACTGAATATTAATACATTGTTATCTATACTGAATTAATTCTTGTATGTATAAAAGGTGTTTAACATTCTATCAATTGTGGGTAGATATTTAGAAAATCTTTCACTATCTGATTTGTAAGTTACCAAATATGCTTTGGAATCTTCCTTAAACCAAATCTGCATTGCCTTTCGCATAGTTTCTGTGTTGTCAGTTGCCGTAAAGATAATCATGTGCGCCGGATGTCCCAGAAAAGTGCTTTCAACAGATTCCTGTATTTGAAAATCTGGATATAGTTTCTTTAAAGTATCTAGTTGAGTCTGTGTTATAGAAGCGAGTGTAATATTTGGTGTTACTTGAATTACCATTATTCCAAGATCTGCTGGACTTATATCAGAATTACTCTCCTTAGGAGCATGGAAAGTAACCGATTTGTCAATGTGTTGGGCCCTATCCCAATTTTGTGGATATTTCATGCTGAATCCTGTAATAAGATCATCGTAGGTAAGAAACTCTGATTCAGCAGCAATAGGAATAATAGAATTTTCATGAAATAATCCGAACGCCAGATTATGTTCAACAAAGCCAACAATGAGAAAGATTGAAAAAACGGCAAATACTGATAATCCAATAGGTACACTACTCCGATTTATATCATCGAAAATTGATGTCATGTTTTCTAGTACTGATGATTTGCATGCACTTAAATATTCTTAAAAAATTGGATCTAATGGTCAAAAAAAATAATAATCTAGCAGCAGCGAAAGAAAAAAGTCATGTCAAAATACTGTTTCTAAAAATTAGTAAATTGTTGATAAACATGGTAATCAGAATCTAGAGAAAATTATTTCATTCAAGTTCTATAATTATCTAGATTTAAGTCTCTTTACTAATTCTATCCTCGCATTAATGAGATTTATTTGCTCTACGAGTAGCTTCTTGTAACCTTTCAGTAACTTTTCTTCGTCACCATAATTTCTCATTTTTATTTCTGCCATCGTATCTTCGAAGCCCTTGATCACATTTTCCACATAGTCACCGAGTGCCTGTATATCCTTTGCATCCCTCCTAGCTCCAACTGTGAACGTTTCCTCAGCCTTATCTCTAATTTCTTGAGCTTTCTTGCCAAGTGAAAAAATAACATCCATGAATGATGTGGTGGCATCTCGCAGACTATTTACTATCAAATCGTAATCTTCTATCTTTACATTTGAATTTGATTTTCTAGTTTTTTTTGAGTTTATCGGCTTATTGATGTAGGCCTTTGGAATTTCTGGGGCCAACTTTTCATTTTGTATATTAGATTCTTTATCGGTATTCGATGCGTGTGATTTATCCTCTGGATTAGTTTCGTCCTTGAAGTTTTTGTTCATAGATTAATAGTATAATTGTAAACCAAATATATAACCGTGAGATGAAATTGTTGGGTCTTTGCTTCATTGAGCTTGTGATTTTTTCAGAACTTGACATTAATGAACATGGTTTAACATGACATTGTTTTTGGTCCTGTCAGGTGATGTCTTTTAGATTTAAATTATCCTTTTGACTAACGGTTTTCATGTCTGAAGTACAACAAAATACACAACCACAAAGAGATGGACCCCGCGATTCTATATACATAGGCAAGAAACCTCTGATGGCATATGTGACATCTACACTCATTCAACTAGCAAATCAACCATCAGTAACCATAAAGGCCAGAGGCTTGAGCATTGGAAGAGCAGTCGATGTTTCACAAATAATCCTAAAGAGAATGGAAAATGCAGGGTATGCAATTGGCGACGTCAGGATTGGATCAGAAACACTCCAAGCAGAAGACGGCAGAACAAGGAATGTCTCTACAATAGAAATTGAAGTAAAGAAAGCATAGGAGCTTTCCCCTTACTTTTTGTTATTATATTTTTTCAGCTTTCTAATTGGAAAAAATTGCAGCGCTTTATCTTGCCCATTTAAATCCAGTTACAAATTCCCATGAAAGAATAATTTCTCAACTAGCTAGAGATTATCATGTGTATGTCTTTCCAGTGGTTTTTCTAAAGCAGGGAAGGGAAGTAAACACAAGAACCTTTCCATTTTCATATGAATTGAGAAAAAAGATGCTAAAAGGCTTATTCAATGATCAGGACAATATTGAAATCTTGCCTAATTACAAGTTCGTGTCTCCGTTCATAAAATATCTTCCACCAATTCTCTCGCCATTTTCATGGTCTATACGAAGTGGAGTCTTGCGTGATATATCAGAAGATCGATTCATATCATATACTGGTGATAAGGCCGAAAGAATAGCTTTGAGATTCTATAATCTACATCCGATTACCGCAAAAAGGCTTGAAATATCATCATCGGATGTGAAAGGATTGTTATATCAAGAAGCTTTAGAAAGACTAGGTAAGGATAACTCTACAACGAATTTGAAAAATGATCTCAACAATTTGAATCATTCTGAATCCTCGGCAGAATCATGGAAGAATATGGTACCAAAAAATGTCGCAGAAATAATTGTGGAGAACTGGAAAATTATCGAAAAATACGCACAATCTAAAGATAAGACTATCAAAATATTTGGAATGAAGTTCCCTGAAGAAGGTATCCTCTAAAATGTTCTCGATGCACAATATTTGAATACTTTTATTATCCAATAATTGACTTGCCACTATGAAGGAAAAGGGTGTAGATTTTGTCTGGTTTGATGGACAACATCTTAAATGGGAGGAGGCTAAAGTTCCAATCTTTGTACATGCTCTTCATTATGGAACAGCAGTCTTTGAAGGCATCCGGGCATATTCGTCTAATGACAACCTGTATATATTTAGACTCAAAGAACACATGGAAAGACTTCACAAATCAGCCAATGTCTATTCTTTTACAACAAAATTTTCTGCCGATGAACTTTGCAAAGCTACTGTGGAATTAATTCAAAAGAACTCTATAAGACAGTCGTGTTATATACGGCCGTTAACATTTGTCGGTCTGCATGGAATAGATCTAAATGTAACCAAGAATTCACCAACACATACTACAATCATAATATTCCCATTTGCAAAATATTTCAAGGGTGATGGAATCTCTGCGTGTATTTCTTCTTGGAGAAGAATTGACGATGAATCCATTCCTCCTATGGCAAAGGCTTCTGGTAATTATCTCAATTCCATATTAGCTACACAAGAGTGCAGGCGAAATGGATACGACGAATCCATATTGCTTGATAGGAATGGAAATGTTAGTGAAGCGTCAGGAGAGAATATTTTTGTTGTAAGAAATAGAAAACTTCACACCCCTCAGTTATCAGATTCAATACTTGAAGGAATTACAAGAAATACTGCCATTACGATAGCAAAGGAGTTGGGATACGAAGTTGTTGAACGTCCAATTTCTAGGACAGAATTGTATCTTGCTGACGAGATATTTCTTACAGGAACAGCCGCTGAAATAATTGCAATTACAAAAATAGATGGAAATGTAGTTGGAAATGGAAAAGAAGGTTCAATTACAAAAAGCATAAGAGAGAATTATGAAAACGTCGTGACTGGAAAGTCTGAAAAATTCATGGGATGGCTAACGCCGAGTTGGTAAATAAAAAAGGCAGTGGGCTAAAAATCGGAGTAATAGGAGTCGGTGGTTGGGGAAAAAACCATGTTCGAGTTCTCCACAATATGGGAGTCCTTGCAGCTGTTTGTGATCTATCTCCCGAGCGTGCAAAAGAAATAGCAGAAAAATATGATACAAAATTTTATTCTTCAATGAGTGATTTTTTTTCAAATGAACGTGAATTGGATGCTTGTTTGGTGTGTACACCTACCAAATCACATCTGTCAGTAGTAAAAGAGGTAATTAGAAACGGCTGTCACGTATTTGTAGAAAAACCACTTTCATTTTCGTCTAGAGAATGTGAGGAAATGACCGAAATGGCTGACAAAGCCAATGTTGTTTTGACATGCGGTTATGTTGAAAGATTTAATCCGGCTGTTCAGGATTTGAAGAACATAATTCTGCAGCAGACATATGGTGATCTTTTAATGATGGAATTCCACAGAGAAAATAGAATGCCCTTACATATCAAGGATGTAGGTGTAATATACGATACATCAGTTCATGATATTGATACTGCGATGTTTCTATTCGGTAAGGGTCCAAAAATGGTTTTTGCAAGAGCTGGAAAAAAATTTCACTTGTTTGAAGATTTTGCGACAATAATGCTTGGATTCGAGGATCATAAGGTTGCTATAATTGCATCAAACTGGGTTACCCCAAAGAAGGTCAGAACATTTTCTGCTGTGTGTACCGAAGGCACGGTGAATGGTGATTTTATTACTCAGGAAATCAGAATTGATCATGGCGATGCAACCATTATTCCCAGAAGACAGCAGTTTCAGGAACCTCTTGTCTTAGAATTGCAGAGTTTTGTTGATGTTATAGATGGTAAGAGGAAACAACCTGTTGTTACTTCCATAGAAGCCACAAACGTGACAAAAGTAGCCGAGGCTGCGCTTCTTTCCAGTGAAACAGGTTCACCAATTTATTTGGAATTGAAATGAAATAATAAGATGTACAAACTACGAAATTGTTATGAGACGATCTATGCTGGACATCCTAGCATGTCCTATAGACAAATACTACCCATTGGAATTGATTGAAATTGATATTGTGGAAGATAAAAAAAATAATGAAAGTGTGATAAAAGAAGGAGTCCTATTTTGCTCACGGTGTTCAAGGTTTTATCCCATTATTGAAGAAATTCCGGTTATGTTACCAGATGAGCTGCGAGATAAAGAGAAGGACATTCAATTTTTACAAAAGTGGTATGAAAAAATTCCCAGCAAAATCACGAAAAATGGACTTCCTTGGCATTTGTAACAAAATATGAGAATTATGAAACAGTATAGTATGAATTGAATATAGATATAATATGAGTTTAAACATAGTGAAGATGGATTATGGAAAAACAAAATAATAATTTGATAAACTTTATTTCAGAAACTGCAAAAATAGGAAAGAACGTAAAAGTTTGGCATTTCAGCTACATTGGTAACAACACTGAGATAGGAGATAATGTTTCAATCGGTTCACTTGTCCATATAGACTATAATGTAAAAATTGGTGACAATACTAGAATTGAGGGGTCCGTATATATTCCACCGCTAACTACGATTGGAAAAAATGTATTCGTAGGTCCTTGTGCGGCATTTACAAATGATCCTTATCCAATGAGCCCGAAAATGACAGGAGTTGTCGTAGAAGATGGGGTGATAATTGGAGGTAGAGCTGTATTTAAGGCTGGAGTAACTATAGGAAAAAATAGTGTAATAGCAATGGGAGCAGTTGTAACTAAGGATGTCCCTCCTAATGTTGTTGTAATGGGCCACCCTGCAACCGTAAGATATTCAAGAGAGGAATTTGACCAAAAGAAGAAAAAATGGAATTCCTAGTTTTATACACATATGATCAAATCAAAACTGTAATATGGAATTATTCAACACTCATTACTTCAGTCCAACACTCATTACAGAAATCTTCATCGTTTACTATTTTGCGCTGAAGATTTACTTCCTTTTCGTCATATGTCTTGAGACACATAACACAAATAGACATAGTATATTATACATCGTTTTCACATATTAACATTGTGTAAAAATTTTATGATATTTGTTTAGTTTTTGATTTATTGTTTATATGACCTTGACGAAACATGATCTGGGAGATTCAATTTGTTTTTGATTTATATTTATAAAAATTTGTAATCAACATAATATGGCTCCCGACTTGCCACAATGGGGAACAGATCCTGTTCCTCCCCGACACAGAGTTCTTGGAGGCTTTCATTACTTTATCTTGTGGTCCAGTCTTGGTGTCGGCTTGCTAGTTTTTTCTGCTGGGTCCTTTTTATCTGGGGTACCATTTTACCATGCATTACTTGCAATCATTATTGGTTCAATTGGAGGCTCCATTCTGTTATCAATGGCAGGGAAAATAGGCAGCGATACGGCAGTTCCATCTATTATTGGAATACGGCCCGCTTTTGGATTGTATGGATCATATCTAGCCGCCGTATTAAATATAATACAGCTTATTGGTTGGACCACATTTGAAATTTTGATACTCTCAAAGGCTGCTGAACAATTAACAAATACCAACATTAGTCTTGTTTGGAACATCTTGTTTGGGGTTATTATTACTCTGCTTGGTATATTTGGGCCTCTATTTGTAGTAAGGCAGTGGTTATCTAAGTTTGCGATTTGGATAGTTTATGCTTCATCAGCTATTATTTTGGTAACCTTACTACTTCAAAACCTTCCAAACGTGCTGTCTGAAGAAAGTAACGATATGTCTTTTTTTGTTGCATTGGATATCGTAATTGCTATGCCTATTTCTTGGATGCCCCTTGTTTCTGATTATAACAGGTTTGCCAAGTCAAGCAAGGGCGCCTTCATGGGAACTCTGTTAGGTTTTTCAATTACAAATATCATTTTCTATGTTGGAGGGCTACTATTTGGAGTTGGAGATATTTCATCGATTATAGTCTCTATTCAGGCAATCTTATTTGGTTTTATTCTCTTGGTTATGATTGTTGATGAGATAGATAACGCTTTTGCAGATATATACTCGGCAGCTGTTTCTTCCCAAAATATCTTTCACAATCTAAATCAACGGCACCTAATTATTGGATTCTCAGGTCTAAGTACTGTGCTAGCTATTTTTGTATCGATTGAAGGATATGAACAATTTTTGTTTTTAGTAGGGGCATTATTCGTTCCTCTTTTTGGAGTTCTTCTGACTGACTATTTTCTAATTAAGCATGGTAAATACCAACACGATATGATGTATGGTAACAACATGGCCAAGATAGGATACACTGCCCTGGTAGCATGGTTTGCTGGTGCTTTGACATACTATCTACTTTCTCAACTTTCACCGATTTACTTGTCACAATTACCAACAATAGGCTCCACAATTCCAAGTCTTATAGTTTCCTCAATGTTATATCTGTTGATTACTAAAATTAATCTAAAATTAAAGATAGCTAAGACCTCTTCATAATTCAACCGTCATTTGATTATACACTTTCCTTAAATCTAACTTTCCCTTATACTAGATAGTTGTCTGGATGTAGTATCCACAAGAATTTTTTTGATGATAGATGCCCTGATTGTAAATTAGAATATGCAGAATTAAAGGGGTTGATTCAGACTAGATCTTTAGATAATGAAAAATCTACAAAATTAGCAGATGAATCGAGTAAAAAAGGATATAAGGAATTTTCTGAAGAGAGAGCAAAAAAGCTCTATGAGGAGTTAATGATACAGTATATGAGAACAAAATCACTCAATGAAGTTGAAGCTGCCAGAAGGGCAAGGCAGATCATAAGAAAACAATGTGCAATTAGAGGAATTGAAGTTTGGAGCTGGCTGAAAACAGAATAAGACAGCAACCATTTTGAATTAATCTATATTATTCATCAATACTTGATAATTAATATTTGGTCAGATTATCTGATTATCGATTCATAGTAAATATTTTATTTGTTCATTAGTTATCTATATCAATTTCAAATGCCATTAGAAATGATAATTGATGAACTAACTGAATTGGCTCATAGAGGTGCTCTTTACGTGTTGATGGGTACCTTCGGATTCTTGAGTATCATCATCGTAAATGGAATAATCAGATCCGGCCGCAAAGGCAAAAAGATATGAATAAACTATAATTACATATTGCATAGATGATTTTGGATCTAACCAGGGAAATAAGGACCGACACGAAAGTTTTTCCAGGTTCACCATTGCCTAAATTTATTACTTGGAATAAAATGGATATTCATAACTATCACTCAGAAGTGATCTTTATGAGCACTCATACTGGTACACATATGGATGCTCCATCTCATTTTGTAACAGGTGTTTCATCAATCGACCAAATACCAGTCAACAGATTAATTTCAAGAACTACTCTCATAAAAGCAGCAAAGGCATCAGATGAACTAATAACTGCAAGTGAAATAGAAGCATCCAAAGTAAAGATCTTGGAAGGTAGTTCTGTTGTTTTTTCTACATCGTGGGAGAACGAAGTGGACAATGATTATTATTTCACCCATAGTCCGGGTCTTTCAGAAGATGCAGCTGAATATCTAATAAATAAAAAAGTAAATGCTGTAGGTATAGACTCACCCAGCATTGATAGGGGATCGGACAGTAATTTTCCTGTACATAAATTATTATTGAGTAATGAAATCTTGATTGTGGAAAACCTTTGCAATTTGGGTAAAATTGATAACCAAAATTTTACCCTCATAATGACGCCATTAAGATTATCGGGAGCTTCCGGTTCTCCCATAAGAGCTATCGCCATTGATGAGATTTTTTAGGAATAAGGATTGCAGCGTTCGTGAATTCTACATCGAGTTTTAATACTCCTTACGAGTATAGTGTAATAGTATGCCAACAGCTTATGTTCTAATAAATTGTGATCTGGGCTCCGAGGAGGAGATATTACAAGAAATCAAGAAGCTCCCTGGAGTAAGCGAAGTAAGTGGAGTATACGGAGTATATGATATAATTGTAAAAATTTCTGCGGATACTATGGATAAACTCCGAGAAACGATAACATGGCATGTTAGAAGGATAGATAAGGTTAGATCCACGCTGACGATGATAGTAATTGAAGGTCAAGCAGGAAAGGACAAAAAGAATCAACCAAACATGTTTTGAATGTTCTTAATATTCTGAACAAGTGTGGATACCTCATCGAGAGTATTAAAGAAATGAGGGGACGCTCTCACAGCCTTTTTCTTTCCTCCTCCAACGATATCCCGCTCTGCAACAATTATTCCATTTTCTTCTAACCTGGATACAATAACTTTTGGAAGCACTGAATCTGTGCCAAATGACACTATTGATGATCTAAGCTTCTCATCTTCAGGCCCAAACATCAAAACACCAGGAATAGTTCCTAACTGCTCAATCATTTCGTTGGCTATTTTCATGTTCATTTTCCTAATCGTCTCAATACCCACATGTTGAATGTACTTTAAAGAAGATGTGAGACCGGCAATTCCAACATAATTTCTAAAACCAGTTTGAAATTTTTGTGGAGAATCAGTATACACAAGCTTTTTTTCTTCAGTAATGATTGCTGATTCTCCTCCGATATACTTGGGAGTCAGTTGTGGTGCAGATTCTTTTTTACAATAAAAGACACCAATACCAGGGGGACCGCATAACCACTTGAATCCAGGAAACGCCAGAAAATCACATCCGATTTTTTTTACATCAACTTTAATAGTACCAACGGATTGGGCAGCGTCTATTGAATATAGCAAACCATGCTTCCTTGCAATCTTGCCAACTTCTTCAACGGGCATTATTGCTCCATTATTGTAAAGAACATGACTAAGAGTTATCAACCTTGAATTTTTGTTCTTGGCAATTTTTTCAATCTTGTCAAGATCGAAGAATCCGTTTTTATCGATCTTTGTCTCTTCCAGTTTTATGCCGTATTTTTTTGAAAGATTGAGCCACGGAAAGTAATTAGCATAGTGCTCATGAAGACCTCCCCTTGAGATAATAGTGTCAGATTTTTTCCATTCAATACCTGAGGCAACATGATTCAAACCCTCAGTAGTACTTTGGGTGAAGATTATTTCTTCTGGTTCACAGTTAATAAGACGGCCCAGAATTTTTCTCAGCTCATTCATAAGTGATGTGATATACTCCTGAACAGATGTTGAGTCAGGTCCTTCTTCTGAGCATCTTACTAGAAAATCAGTGATTGATTTTATTGTAGATAATGGAGTTGGTGCAAACGATCCACAGTTCATGTAGATCTTCTTTTTCGTAACTGGAAAGTCCTTACGTATTAATTCTATATCGTCTTCCTTTGCTTTATCATAATCCATTATAACCCCTTTTGATAATTCATTATAATAAAATTATGATTTCTGAAATACTGGGGAGTAGAGGATTCAACACTTTAGTTTATGACGATGCTTATGCAAAAATATGTCTAATTGCATCGCTCATATCAGAATTTCAGAATCAAGATCGTACTCTAAATGGCAAAAAAAAAATACTATACCTGGATCTTGATGTAGCATTTACTGCTTATGTCAAGGCGGGATTGATTCCTTCTATGGATATACGTAAGGTGGACAATAACACATATCAGTCTGAATCAAATGTACTGAAAATATATCTTCCATCTGAGGATACATTTGATGTTATGGTAATTGATATAATAAAATCAATAAATGAATGTTCCCTAATTATATTTGATTCTGTAAATTCATTTTACAATCTATTTTATGATAAGATTACAAATAATCCAAATAATGTATTGAATTTTGGAAATCCTAACCAAATATTATACTTTATTCTAATGCTGATCTTAAAGCATACATCGGAATATGATATCCCATTTCTAGTAACTAGTATGGTTCGTTACAAAAGAAAGGAAGTAGTAACAACCAACAGACTCCTTAGTAAGAAAAGCACACTGAATTTTTATGTTAAGATTGAGAATTTTAATGATCTTTCAGTTACAGTACTAAGTGATCTAAAAGAGAATCAAAAAAATTTCATTATTAAGGACAAGGTTCTAAGATGGACTTAACCAACTACCCTGCTATCTTAATCTTGACTATACTAAAGCCTACTATCAATGCAATTGTTAGAAGGGTAAATCCTCCAGTCAAAAATGCCCACTGACTCTTTGATGTAGCGGCTTTTCCTGAGCTATAAAGCAAATAAGCTCCAAACATCCCCATAAATAGTATCATAACTATGACTATAGTTTCGCCTATGGTTTGAATTGATCTTGATGGAATAATAAATTCTCTTGACCGTGCACCTTCTATAATTGAATTAACCAATCCCGAAGCAAATGCGAAGAACGCAACTAGATATAGTACCGTCGCAAGAGTGAGATATTTTGTAGTGCCAGTAAGCATCCAGTTACTAGTATAATGAATTATAATTAAGTCTATCGAAAAGTCCTATCTAAATTCGTAAACTCAATATCAGGTAAAATAAAATGAAAGTTAAAAAGATAATTTTGGCTAGATAGCTAATTATCCTCTTCTATACGTACTGGTATTATACTGTCTACCAGAGTGGTATCGACCCCTACTAACTCCTCTACTATACCCGAATCTTCTTCTACTTTGACCATTGTAGTTGGATGACCTTTGTCTATTGACTCTATTTCTACTAACATACAATGTGGGTACTTCAATTCCTATTTCATCATTAAGTCTCTTCACTGATAGCTCCGTTCGCTTGAGAATCCTTGCAAAATCTTCATATCTACTGCTTGAAACTAATGAAATTGCTTTACCACTAGCACCCGCTCGTGCTGTTCTGCCAATCCTGTGGAAATAAACTACAGGGTCTTCAGGAATATCATAATTAATAATATTTCCAACTGCCGGGACGTCTATTCCTCTTGCAGCAATGTCTGTAGCTACCAGTATATCATCGCTTCCGTTTTTGAATCTGCTCATAGAGTAATCTCTCTGTCTCTGAGATAAATCGCCGTGGATCGTAATAACCCGAAAACCTTGTCTATTCAAATCGTCTGCTATTCTCTGGGTTCTTTGCTTTGTTGCAACAAATACAATAGTTTGCTGTCCTTGTTCTCTGTTCTTAATAAAATTACAAAGATGCTTGAACTTTTCTCGCTCCTCAACAATAAGATAAGATTGATCGATAGTTTCTAAACTAATCTCGTCTTCATTGAGCCTGATTTGCTCTGGCTCTTTCATGTATTCCCTAGACAGCCTTAGAATTTCAATTGGCATTGTTGCTGAAAATAGACATGTCTGCCTTCTTTCATTTACATAAAAGAGAATGAACTTGATGTCATCAATAAATCCCATGTCAAGCATTCTATCAGCCTCATCTAACACCACAAAATTGACATCATCTAGTTGAATCGTACCTTGCTTTAGATGATCAATTAGTCTGCCCGGTGTCGCAACAATGACCTGGATTCCTCTTCTTAGCTGATCTTTTTGTATGTTAATACTCTGCCCGCCATAAACGGCAAGGCTCCTTATTCCTATATATTTTGAGAATTTCCTAATTTCATTGTTAACTTGAATTGCCAATTCTCTAGTAGGGACAATAACTAAGGCTTGGATTGGTCCCCTTGACCTCACTTTACTTAGTAGAGGAAGAGAAAACGCTGCCGTCTTGCCCGTACCTGTATGAGCCTGTCCTATCACATCTTTTCCTTTCAAAATAAGTGGAATAGATTGTTCTTGTATAGGAAAAGGCTGCTCCATACCTATTTCTTTAACCGCCTTTACTATAGACGTATTTAGACCTAATTCTTCAAATGAAACCATTTTTTTAATTCACTTTTTTTTGTTTTATATTTTACAAAAGTTACGGAAGATCTGGAAAGATTTTTTTTGTGATTTTACTTAACTTATCCGCCGTATCTTAAGTTAATTTGATAAGCTTTTATCGGAGATATAAGTGTGATGATATAAGAATTTGGTCAAAAAATATTGAAACTAATCGCTCTCAAAAATGACCTGACCGCCAGCGAAAAAGTGATTGGACAAAATATCAGACTTGATAACTTAAATTCCACACAAGTAATAATAAGAAAATATGATGGAGGATCAGGGTCAAAATCAAGATTTACGAGAGAAGAAATTGCGGGGTTCTGGTGGATATGTTTTAGCCCATATTACTGATGAGGAGCAAAAAAAGGGCAATTTAGGAGGACCGGAGTTGTTCCTAGCCGGAATAGGAAGACTTCCTTCTGACAGGCTTGTTAAATATCATTGTAACAAATGCGACAAGGACTACGAAGGATCACCCAATATCAGTTTTGAAAATCCTAATGAAGATCTTGGTGAAGGCGTAACACTTTTCGAAAAAGGCGAATACAAATGTAATACTTGCAAAGGCATTATTGCACAGTACAGAAAATTTGATGCTCCTGAAGAATCCGAAGCTCGAGCAGAACCCAAATCAGCAAAAACATCAAGTACAGCCGAAATACCAGTTACCAAAAATAATGATAAGATTTCCAAAACAACGATTAATCCACCACCATCATCATCTTCTATTTCACAAAATGAATTTATCTCTATTCAGTCCCTTGTTGGGATGCCGGCATATGATTGCGATGCTATGTTGATTGGTAATGTTCAAGAGATCGGTCTCAAGAAGACATCCAAAGGAAAAGTGGAAATAAGTCTTAAGATTCCTAAAAAGAGTAATAATCAAAGTGTCGAAGTTACTTGGAAAAATATATCTAAAATTGGAGACATAATCTTACTTGAGAATTCAGAGTCTTCTCAAGCCAGTCAACAGGGCAAGTGTTCACATTGTGATTTTCAGAACGAAAATGATGCAGTGTTTTGTTCTGAATGTGGTAAGAAAATTAATGAATAAAAGTTGTGTTATCGGTAAAGGTTGATACCAAACTCTGCTTGTTATGCAAGCCCTATTCTTACATCAACTGCAATTGCCCCTTTGCCTTCCTCAAGTACCAATAGTGGATTCATATCGAATTCTGCTATCTCAGGAAAATCTGTAACCAGTTGAGATAAGCGTAGGAGACATTCGACCAGTGTTTTTATGTCAGATGGAGGTTCCCCTCTAATCCCTTTCAATATCTTGTATGTCTTGATTGATTCTACCATCTTTAATGCTTCATATTCATTAATAGGAGCTAGTCTGAATATCACATCTTTGAGAGCTTCTACGTAGATTCCTCCAAGGCCAAACATTATCAAAGGTCCAAAAAGCTTATCGTGTTTTGCTCCAAGAATTGTTTCTCTAGCAGATTCAATCATCTGTTGGACTAGTACTCCTTTAATATTTGCGTCCTTTTTGTAATTCTTTGCGTTATTAATTATTTCACTGAAAGAGGATGAAACTTGTTGCTTATTCTTTATACCTACCTTTACCCCCCCGGCGTCTGATTTGTGGATTATGTCTTGCGATACTATTTTCATAACGACAGGATAACCGATTTCTTCTGCTCTCTTTACACATTCTTCCTCATTTGTACAAAGGTAACTCTTTGGCCTCGGAAAGCCATATGAATTAAGAACTTTGTATCCCTCTTCTTCTAAAAGATTTTTTCTTCCATCCTTTCTTACAGTATCAAAAATTTGTTTGACTTTTTCCTTATCGACATTAAATTTTTTAATTTCAATTTCTTTTTCCGCGATCCAATTAGAAAAATCATACATTGCTTTAAGGGTCCTTATTGCTGGTTCAGCATATGGAAAGTATGGAATTCCACCATCCGAAAGGATTTGCTTATTTTCGGTTCCTTCTGCAAGACCCATAAGTGCAGCAAGTGAAGTTCTTCCGGAATTGGTTGTTGTCTTAACTATTGTTCTTGCAAGATCATTATAATCCAAAGTAGCTGAAGGAGTACACATAGTAACAATTGAACCAACGTTTGGATTAGAAACGACTTCATTGAGGACCTTTTCAAATCGATTAAAGTCGGCATCACCCACAATGTCTACAGGGTTTCTCGCAGAACCGTGCGCTGGTATAACTTTCGCTATTTCTTCTCTAGATGCACTAATATCAGCTAGTTTCATCCCATATTTTGAACACGCATCTGTGGAAATTATAGCAGGTCCACCCGCATTTGATACAATTACCGTACCCTTGTCGTTTTGTGGAATTGGTTGCTTTGAAAATGCAGTAGCAAGGTCAAAGAGTTCTTGCATTGAATCTACCCTTATTACACCACTTTGCAAAAATAATGCATCATACACCTCATCAGCTCCCATCAAGGCTCCAGTGTGAGACATAGCTGCCTTTGCGCCCTCCGGAGTTCTGCCAGATTTTATGACTACTATTGGCTTCTTGTATTCCTTGGTTGTTTTTCTTCCTATTTCCATGAACCTTCGACCATCATGGATGTCTTCAAGGTACATGATAATTACAGAAGTCTCTGGATCATGACATAATAATTCTAAAACATCGTTTTCATCTACATCTATCTTGTTTCCCATACTAATTACCTTTGAGAATCCTATACCCTGTCCCATGGCATCCTCAACCGTAGCAGCACAGATAGCTCCACTTTGTGAAACGAGTGCAATATTCCCATGTTTAGGAGTAATTTTTAGAAATGTAGAATTCATCATGTTTTCTTTTGACAAACTCATTATACCCAGGCAATTTGGGCCAATAACTCTAGTCCCGTATTTCTTACAGATGGCAGCAACCTCCTTTTCAAGAGCCGCTCCCTGCTCATTAACTTCTTTGAATCCTGCCGAAACAATTATGGAACCCTGAATTTTTTTCATTCCTACTTCTTCCATTACTTTTGGAACGATCTTGTTTGGGGTGGCAACAACGGCTAAATCAATATCGTCTGGTATGTCAAGCACACTTTTGTACGCCTTGATTCCGGATACATATTCATTAGTAGGACTAACTGGATAGATTTTCCCTTTATAGCCATTTTTAATATTTGTAAAAATTGCCCTACCGATACCTGGTTTGTCGGAAGCGCCTATGATTGCAATTGACCTTGGTGATAGAAACACACTCCTGTTAGTAGATGACTCACTCGTCTCATCATGCGAATTCATATAAAAATAATTTTGCCTACATAGTTATAAATGCAGTGCCGTAGATTAAGCATAACTTTTTTTGTGTTGGGAACACCAGTTACAATGAATATTCCTGCAATAATGGTGTAAGTGAAAATTGAAATAAATATCTCCTACTATTTTATTGATCCTTTCTATTTATTAGTAATATGTCAGTACTAATACATAGTAACTTAATCGATCTATATATTCATTTATGCCAATTAAATCTTGACCATTAAATATAATTTCTTATCAACAATTCTGTATGACCAACCCGTTTAGATGCAACTGCATTAATAGATCGGTTTACGTTGATTACCTGAGTAAGATGAGAATAATTCGAATATAGTCTTCTAATTTCTTCTGTGTTGGAATTACTAAGCAAAACTTTGCACCCTTTTCCTGTCAATTCAGTGAAAATAGTTGCAAGCTCTTTTTGGTCTTCAAGAGAAAAACCATTGTTAGTATAGCTGGTAAAATTTGCAGTATTACTAATTGGATAGAATGGTGGATCAAGATACACAAAGTCATCCCTCTGTGCTTTTTCCAATATTTTCTTGTAGTCGCTGACTTCCAAAAAAGATCCTGAGCGTTTTAATACTACACTCATCTTGCGCAGGTTGTCGGTATCGCATATTAGTGGATTTTTGTATCTTCCTATAGGAACGTTGAATAAACCTCTTTTATTTACTCGGTACAGGCCGTTATAGCATGTTTTATTTAGTGCGATAAATCGAGCAGCTTTATTTATTTTGTTCATAGAGCTTATTGAGTCTCTCAGATGATAATAGTATTTTTTTGGAGATTTGTTATATTCATTCTGATGGTATATGAGCTCTGGAATAAGTTCTTCTACATGATTCTTTATGACCTTATACGCATTAATTAGTTCATAATTGATATCCGAAAGGAAAGCGTTCCTATTAGGTGAAGCTAGTTGGAAGAATATAGCTCCTCCACCAAGAAATGGTTCAAAATATCTGGCGAACCTAAGTGGGATGAGTCGAATTATCTGGGGTATTAACTGACTCTTTCCCCCTGCCCATTTAACAAATGGATGGCATTCTGGTGTTTGATAGAATGATTCTTTTCCCTCTTCCATTTTCATAATGCCATTCGATCTCAATTTGTAATTGTAAAATATTTTGCATATAAGCATTATAAAAATTCAAGCAGTAGACTCATTTCGATTCATTTATTTTCGGATTCTCGGCAGTCTTGTTTGGTTTTGCCTTATATCTCGACCTTGTCATCTGAATGTCGCACTTTATGCAAATTTTTCCTACCCTTGTACTTATCATCGTGTCAGTAGGAGTCAATTGATGACACATCGCGCAGGCAGTTAGAGAACTATACAGATTCAATTCAATATCATTTCTAATACAACTTATGCTATTTATCTGTAAAAATTAGTTCACTTTGATTTACACTCAATATCCCTTCGTATTTGAGATCACATTGAGTCGAAAATAATGCTTTGCAGTTTCGACACACAGAAAGTTAATTTGATATTTCTAATAATTCCATTCGTCTGATATATTATTCCACCAGGACCTATATTCCTTGGCATCCTTGCCAAGTTCATCCTTTATTCTAAATTCAATCGAATAAAACATATTCTCCATTGCATCAGTTCCTCCATCTGCATGTAGCTCCTTACCAATCATAGATACCCTTTGTTTTTTAGATTCTAAATCAGGTGCATTTGGATTCTCAATGCAGTAGGTAAGAATGTCACAAAAAACTCTTCTTCTAGATATGCGTCCATCTCATAATTCGCCCTACTAAAATCATGAAATGATCTTGATATAAATTCTACGAATTAAAAATAGCATGGCAATGTCAATTGTTCCTATTTCTCCAGGATGCTACCAGTTCAATTAAGCTCGATTAAAGATTTATGATGGTATAGAAATAAGTATTTTAGATAAGGTCTTATGAACGATTGATGGAATCTCAATTTCTATATCTGACAACTATTGGCTGGAGAACAGGAACTCAACATAGGATAGAGATTTGGTATGTAACCCATAATGAGAGATATTACATCATGTCTGAGCGTGGAATCAATGCTCATTGGGTCAGGAACATCAACCTTAACTCTAGAATTTCTTTTAGTGTAAACAGCTTTAATTATGAAGGAGAGGCTAGAATTATCGATTCTATGAAGGAAAGTCAATTAGCAGGCCAGATTTCAGAAATAATGAACGCAAAATATCATTGGAATGAAGGGTTAATAGTCGAGCTTGTGCCATTAAGACTTTACTAAGAACAAATATTCTCCCAAGTTACTAGTTTATGATATATTGATTACTTATGTTACCTGATCTAATACCCATTCCTTGAATCTTCTAACTGCAAATTCTTCAGATTC
>JARBAW010000014.1 GCA_029237505.1 Nitrososphaerales archaeon | reverse complement strand
TGTTTACTAGAGGGTTAGTACTACATTCCAATGTAGATATTGATGGGACGTGATCTCCAGTTCCGTCCCATCAGTAACTTGAGGTCGATGCTTTAAGTAACTGCAGGTAGGTAAAGCCACATTGATTTGTCGAAAACGAATTATTATTCCAAATATTTTGATATTTTGATTATATGTTTCAGAAAATTTGAGAAACGATAGAACAACATCTCACAAGCTAGGTTAATAATAATAATCTCTCATAATACACATGACTGGAGATCACGGAGTGGTAGCAAGATGAGCGCTTACAGTGCCTTTGGGTAAAATAGTTTCAATTGTAGACGATGAGCCGGATATTGTGACACTTTTTCACGATGCATTAGTTGGTATAGGTGGCGTAATCATATTCACGTTTACAGATCCTATATCAGCGTTAGAACATTTTCAGGAGAATCAACATGCCTATGTGCTGGTAATATCCGACTACAGGATGCCTGGATTAAATGGAATGGAATTATTGAGAAAAATTAAAGATATGAATAAATTGGTAAGAACAATTTTGACGACAGGTTTTGATATAGACGACGATATTTTTCATAAATATATCAAGCAGAAAATCATAAACGGATTTGTTCAGAAGCCAGTGAGAATTTATGACCTAATCAAGGAAGTTGATACTCAATTACATGACTATGAAATACAAAAGGTATATCCTTCCCAATGATTGGAATCATATATTTCAATCTATAAAACAAAATTCTGAATTATTTACTGTTCGCTCTATTAAATGAGAAAGTTATAATATATCGGACCGTAAACGATTTTCTTAAGAGCTTGCCGAGTGACAATGTGATTCTGGCAAGTTCATATACGAATCTCATCGATACAGGTCTGACAGATGAAAAAGACAACATGGATAGTGATTGCTGTTGGTGTTACTGTTGTGATTTTCCGTTTATGCTTTTTTGGAAGCATCCAATAATGCGCAAAATACATGAGAGCGGCTGAAGTTACTAAAAGCTTACTTGCCTTTTGCCTTTTTTCCCATCATGAGCAACACGAGTTACAAGTCTTATTAGTGACCCGCTCATACAATAACTAATGAAAACACTATATTCAGTGTTGACAATAATGTCTGCTTTAACCATTGTAGGAATGGTGATAGCGATAGACACTCATCAAATCTATGCACCTCGTGATTGTGCAGGTTGCGCAGAATTCAAGAAACTTACAACTCAATTTGAAAAAGATGTAATAGAAGCTGCATCCGTTCAGCCACCTGATTCAGATAAAATACAGGAATTGCTTGGTGAATACAGCGATAATGTTGTGCGGATATTCGAACAAAATCCACCAGAACCTGAATAAACTTCGTTCTTTTTTGTTGATTTGCATAGTAATGCCATAAGAGATTTTTATTGTGGCCGTTGCTTTTAATGCGACCACACAAACTAATTTAAGTTATAATGAATTATCTAAGAAATAACTAAAAGAATGTTCCTGAAGATGATGATTTTATACACGCTTAATTTATCTATTAGAAGTTTAATAGATTTACTGTAAATTATTGCTAGGCGCGACTTTTTCAAGAAATAATGTCATTATTCTTCTTATTATAGCGATAATAGGTATTGGGCTGTCAATACTTTCATATCAGTATTCTTCCTTTACGGCAAATGAAATTGCAAATATCTCGTCACAAGATGTACGGTCCAATGCAAGAATCGAAGTTTACCAACTATCACGCATTCTTGTAAGGAGTATGGAATCTATTTCCAATAACCTACAGGGTCTGAGCAATTCCGTTTCGCTCTTGGATATTGAAAATGATGATGTTCAAAGATTATTTGATTCAGCACAATCATCAACGAAGGATTTGACAAATGGATATTACATGTTTGATATGAATGGGAAAATTATTTCTAAAACGAGCAACAAGTCTATTGAAGCGAGTTACTTTGGTATCCAGGCAAATACCTCAGATATCTTTCTATCGCCAAACACACATAACACGACATACTACAGCAGCATCATTGATGTTAATAACCAATTTCCATTGCTATTCATTTCATATCCCGTTCTAAAAGATAAGGTAAGTACTGAGAATAGTACATCCCAGGCTAACATGTCAAATTTTGAAGGAATAGTATTTACTACAATTGATTTATCCAAACTTGGAGAGTTCCTACAGAAAGAATTATCTCCTGAATTTGCAAGCAATGTGGGTTTAATTGATAAGAATGGTGTAATTTTGTATTCCCAAAATAGAAATGTGGTGGGAAAGAATTATCTCACGCCAGAATTTCAGGATCTTATTCCACCTGAGATTAAAGATATTTACAACAATATTCTGACCACATCATTAACCGGGGGTTCTGGATTAAGAGATATCTCATTTAATGATAACATGACTACTATTGCTTATCAGCCTATTACTCTGGATGGTGAGTTCCTGTGGTCACTGTATATTAGTACTCCACACAGTTTAGCGTCGAATGTAGGTTACCTTATTAATCAACAGAAAAATTTCAGTACCATTGTCATAATTGTCGTTGGCTCTATGGCCTTTGGTATTGCATTTTTGATTCTATCATGGAATAAACGATTAGAAGGAGCAGTTCAATCCAGAACAGTCCAGCTAAAAAAGACAAATGAATCTTTGACTGAATCCAACAGTTTACTTGCCTCAGCAAACAAGCAGCTCGAGATTCATGACAACATGCAAAAAGAGTTCATTAATGTGGCTGCCCATGAGCTACGTACTCCTATAATGCCAATACTAGGTGAAGCTGAATTAATAGAAAATGATATCAGTGATAATGAATTTGCCAGTGTTAGTAAGGAACAGATTTCATCGATAATTCGAAATGCAAAAAGACTTGATAGATTGGCGGCAGATATTCTAGATGTCACGAATATTGAAGGAAAATCCTTAAAATTGAACAAGAGTACTTTTGATATTGACGAAATTTTATCAGAACTAGTTACAGAATATTCAAGACATATTGAAAATGATCAATCAAAGAGTAAGAGGGTCAGGATATTATACCAACCAATTCATGTAAGAATATTTGCAGACCGGTATAGAATCACACAGGTAATCTCGAACATTATCAATAATGCAATAAAATTTACTGAACAAGGATCAATCGCGATCGAAGGAACTATTAGTAACAATGAGCTAACAATAAAGGTTACCGATACTGGTAAGGGGATAGATAAGGAAATAGTCAATCGCTTATTTGATAAATTTGTCTCACGTTCAGAGCAGGGAACTGGATTGGGATTATTTATTTCAAAAAACATAATGGAGTCTCACGGAGGAACAATAACTGGATATAATAATGAAAGTGGTACTGGAGCAACATTTGTTTTTACTTTACCATTGGGAAATATTCAAAGTACTACTTAGTCATATCTTTACCTTATCTTAGTCTACATACGATTGATACATCATTAACATTCGTACCTGTAATTTTGGTGTATAGGGCTCCGTTTATCTTGTTAAACAATGTGTTGCTATCATGATTTTTAAGATATTTTGATATTACCAGACCTTGTCGTGTTACGCGCTGTAAAATCTGTAGATTTACTACTGCACCAGCAGCCAGCGAATTACCATCTATGCCATCTGTACCAAAACTAGCGATAGTAAAATCCATTCCTTTATCTATTTTTTTAAAACGCGATAGGGCGGAAAGAACGGCTTCTTGATTCCTGCCTCCAATACCATTGGCTTTATTTTTTAAATCAACTGTGGTTTCACCACCAAAAACAAAAGCATAGGGTGTACAGATCGAGGGAAATTCAGTTACAAGTCTAAATAAGAATCCTCCAAGATCTGTAGCTCTTCCTGTGAAACTAGAACCCAAATACATTGTCTTTATACCATTTTTTTCTAAAAATAGTTTAATGTTTTGGCATGCAATAGTGTTATTACCGATAATAACGTTATTAATATTGGAAAATACGACATTCCCTAACTTTGGGGTATCTCCGATATTTCCTGAAATACCATCGGAAATAAAGGTTCTGAGCTTTTTAGACACTATTTTATTATTCCAAATTTGATACTTTACAAGCACATTTTTGGCGTCTTCAAAAGTAGTACGATCCGGTACTGTAGGTCCTGAAGCGATTACATCCATTTTATCATTAACCACATCTGATAGAATCAATGTCAATAATCTAAACTTCCGATTAACTATTTCTGCAAGTCTTCCTCCCTTTACTTTAGACAAGTGTTTTCTAACAGTATTCATTTCATCTATTGACGCACCTGAGGAGAGAAGTTTTTTGGTTATTTGCTGCTTTTCAGCCAAACTTAAGACGTCTATTGGTAATGGCATAAGAGCAGAAGCTCCTCCCGATAAGAACATTACCACGAAATCATTTTTCTTTACTTTTTCTAGCATTTGTATTATTCTTTCTGTACCTAAAACTCCGTTAGAATCTGGAATAGGATGAGATGCCCATGTTACTGAACAGAACTTGTTTTTCATATCGATTCCGTATGGAACTGTGATGCAACAGGCTTTGACCTTTTTATTTTTCAGTATA
>JARBAW010000115.1 GCA_029237505.1 Nitrososphaerales archaeon | reverse complement strand
TGGAATAGCTTTCATTTTGCCGCTTATTTTGAGGAGAGCTGTTGCCAACTTGTCAGGATTGCCGGTCATAATAGCCCCACCTCTATCTGCAGAATATTCCCTGTATCTTGAAATAGCCCTAATAATCAGGAAACTCACTACCCAAGTTACGATTGCAATTAGCAGTACAATTGCCCCTGATCCGGCAGAATTTCGACTTCTGGCTTGCAAACCACCATAAAATCCGAATTGCATGAGGTACCATGCGACTGTAGAGAATACACTTGCCAAAGTTAGGACCAATACATCCCTGCTCCTAACATGGGTTAATTCGTGTCCTATCACAGCTTCAAGCTCATCATCGTCCAGTAGGTCCAGAAGACCTGTAGTCACTGCAATCAGTGAGCTTTTAGGACTCTTACCTGTCGCAAATGCATTTGGGACGGTAGAACTAACCATTGCGACTTTAGGTTTTGGGAGTCCATTGTTGGTGGAAAGTTTTTCCACAACTTCATGCAGTCTAGGGAATTCCTCTCTTGACACAATTCTAGCGCCAGAGCTCCATAGAACTATTTTGTCGGAAAAATACCATTGTGCTAAAATCATCGCAGATGCAATTATCGCGAGTGGGATATATCCTACCCCAAGATAGTTTAGGATGCTCAAGAATACGACATACAATACACCCAAGATAACAAAACTCAAACCCATTCTGGCCCTCAGACCAGAATCTACCTTCCATTTCGTGTCCATGAATTATGTATTGTGATATAGCATGTTTTACCTAATTAGTTTACTGCATTCCTTTGATTTCGCATTACAGACAAACTGAGGTTAGAGTACTGTATGAGCCATGATTTATAGGGGTAAATACAGAATAAAGAGATCAGATTGTGACAAAAATCATTACAACAGAAGACAAAATTAACAATAATGACAAGCTAAGAAATTTGAAGGATTTTGACGAAGTGTTTGAGTTTGTGAAGTACTCCGTTAATATCATATATGAAATGAAACGTGCCGGTTTGAGCCTGATGCTCCACAAAATGCCGACAAGAGTTGGTGCTTATCATGTATTAGGATCAAATGTTATTGCCATTAACAGCATTTTGCTAGGCCTGGTAAGGGAATATTCAGCTTCTAATTTAGAATACAACTCTTATCTTTTTACAGTACTCTTGCACGAGTATCTTCATAGCTTTGGAATATTAGAAGAGCATAAGGTAAGACAAATGTGTGTAGATCTTTGTGAAAAATTCTTTGGTCAAGAATATATGGTAACGGCTATTGCAAAGGATCCGTTGAAGATCTTTCCTCAACTAGGTTCTGTAAACTACGGTAGATTTGAAAATGAATATAAATTAATTAAGAACTTTGATAACTCTAACCAAACTTACATACAGTAGATAGGTTATTGTATGGTCTAGGTCTTTCTTAAAAGTAACATTAATTGAATCGACTTGAACATCATAAACCAAGAAGAACAAAAGAAAAAAGGATTTAGTTAGGGACCTTAATTGGGTCTAATACCTCTTTCTCTTGCTCTTCTTTTTCGGAGACAGTTCTACTTTTTTGTTTTATCCTCTCTGGTATTTCAAAATCGTAGCACATTTTTATCAGAATGTATTAACAGAATCGTGCTATAAAACATTTTTGAAAAAGATATCATTTCCCAGTCGGGTTGTCATTACTTGATCATATCAGTGACCAATTTCACACTGGAAGAAGCGCGAAGCACTTTCTGGATTAATATTGTAAAAATCTACTAATAGTATGTCTTGATTATGTAAATAATGTGTAAATGTGCAGTCATAGTAGGAAATGAACTTTTGAACTATTCCTTTGGTGAGAAACATCCCTTGAATTCTAAAAGACTCGAAGCATTTTGGTCAACACTCAATCATTCAGAATCAATACATACGGGTAACTTGAAACTTTTACCACCTATCTTAGCGGATGAAAACACAGTAGCTTCTTTTCATGAAAAAAAATATATCGATTTTGTAAAAGAATCCTCTATAACTGGTTCTGGGTATCTTGACTCAGGAGATACGCCTTCATTCAAGGGAGTGTTTGATGCATCGATGTATGTCGTAGGATCTACAATTTTGGCTTTGGATACTGTTGTTAATAGAACAGATGGAATTGTTCATGCATTCAATCCGATTGGCGGTCTACATCATGCAAGAAGAAATGCAGCTGGCGGTTTTTGTGTCTTCAATGACATAGGGGCAGCAATACTGTACGCTAGGAAAAAACATGATTTAAAGAAAATTCTGTACGTTGACATTGATGCCCATCATGGAGATGGAGTATTCTATGAATTTGAGAACGATCCCGATCTATTCATTGCGGATATTCATGAAGACGGTTCATTTCTATATCCGGGGACTGGATCTGAATCAGAAACAGGTTTAGGAGATGCTAAAGGCACCAAGTTAAATTTACCCCTTCCACCAGGTGCTACTGATCATGATTTTCTATCGGCTTTTTCAAAAATCGAAGATTTTGTTGAGTCTATAGAATTCGAGCTTGTGATTTTCCAATGTGGAGCAGATGGTTTATTAGGAGACCCATTAACACACCTGAAATATTCTGATAAATCGCATGAATATGCTGCTAAAGTATTGCACAGGATCGCTCATGATAAATCCGGTGGCAGAATTATTGGATTAGGCGGAGGAGGATATAATACAGAGAACCTGGCTACTGCCTGGAATAAGGTAGTAGAGGTTTTTGCCTCTGATAATCTCATATGAAATTACCATTCCTATCGCAGCAAGTAAATCATGATAGTTAAGCGAATTAACTATAAGAAAGATTTTTTATTTAGATAAGATAATCATTAGTGATTAAACAGCAATAATGTCTCACCTACTAAAATCTATCATTCTATTTGTCGTAGCAATGTCATTTTTTAGTTTTTTACCACTGGCTAATGTCACACAATCATTCGCGCAGGATAGCGAGAGAGTATCTATTACACTGAGCAATTCGAGCTTTGTACCTTTAACAAATACTGATGCAAATCAGGTTAGAGTAGGAGTAGAGTATACTATTGAGGATGAAACAATACTAAATGAAATGATAAATGCAGTAATGAAAGTTTATGCTCCAAATGGATCGTTGATTCGTACAACTTCTATTCCAAGCGGATTTACTCCACAAGCTGAGGGTGGTGTAGAAACTCTGAGGACAACATTTCTTGACAAGTCAATTCAAAATATACTTGCAAACATTACATTCACAGATTTGACAAAGAGAGTACCCGTATCAAATGTACTTACGGTGAATCTTGATCTTGAAGAGCCTCCTACAAGCGAAAGCATACTTACTGCAAGAGCTAATTCATCCTCTCTCGAAAATTAAAGTTCGAACCTGTCAAGAAAAATTTCTCTTTTACACGTATTGCAGTATTCTTCAAATATACACAAACACCATCTTAAAATTGTAAGAGAATAAGGAATCTAGCCAAATCACTTTTTATCATACTTAAATAGTATTTCACACCATATTCCATCATGTTATCAGTGTCATGTAGGGATGTTGGAGTGGACTGCGATTTTGTCGGAACGGGCGAATCAGAAAAGGAACTAATGGATAATTTGATCGATCATGCAATTAAAGATCATGGATACACCCGTGAGGATGTACTCAAACCAGAGATGCAGGAAAAAATTAAGGCTCACATCAACAAAACATAAGGAGTATATAGATCACAACTCGCAAGTAAACATATTGTGATTTTACTACTATTACTGTAGATTAGGAATATTATTTTTGATTTTTCCTACTTTATGGTAGCGTGGGATTAAGCATTGAGGTCATTTGATGCATATAACCGTTAGTTTCATTTTTCATGCGGCGAATAAGGCTGGGCGCCCTTCAATTTACTCAATTTCGTACCTTTGGGTCCCTGGATAAGATTATTATGCTCAATATGATAAACGCGGCTTGAAATATTTCAACTGCAATTGCCATTTCTCCAATTGATCCTCCTCTACCGTTAATGGGATTCCCTGGAAATCTAGTAATTACCCAAATTATCATGAAGGTCACAGTTCCAGCTACACCAACATAATACCATGCTTTATTCCAACCCATAAGAGTGGGGAGCACCCAAAACACTTGAGCCAAACCACCAATAAGGAATAATATTCCCGTGTTAAGGTTTCTATCTAGCACACCTGCAACCAATGAAAGATGCAATATTCCTGCAATAAGTGTACTTCCAGCAGCACCGGATCTTAATATACTAAAATTTTCTTTCATAAGAATTCATATTGAATTTGTATATTGCATTATAAAAAAGAATCGGTCCTCAAATCTAGAATTGGAAGACATCAGTTTAGCATAATTTAAGGTATACTAAGATATATAGTTGTTACTTAATATGATAACTTATTTCTGATCTTATATTGTTTGAATTTGAATTTGAAGATTTTTTGTTGGTTATTTTCTGCACCATGTTCCATTGTTGATATCAATTTAAAAAATTAATTCTTGATTTTTAGCTAGTATATGGATAATAGAGACAATTATTTCGACTGTTCCATAGTTTATTTTTCATGTTCATCCAATTGAATATAGTTGCCATTTCTAATTTTGATTCATTTTTCTTTGTCAATATTACTAATTTTTACAAGAAAATGATTATTACAAGTAAGATTTCTGATCCTTCTTCGTTAAATGTATTTTGTATGCATAAGAAATATAAACGATATTGTGTAATGCCATTCGTGAATAAAATATATCCTAGTATTTTTTTCCTCTTTGTCCTTCTTAGTTCATTGGTAATTTCTGGCACCGTTGTCAGTTCGATATCAGCTCAATCGTCTAACGTAGTAACGAATGTTACAGATCTAACAAGATTGGATAGTTCTAACGCAAATGTTAATTTAGAAAATAAAACCGTAAATTATTATAATCAGGCAAATGGATATCTTGTATATCCAGCAACACAAAATGAGAACGATAATAAAAGCGGTACACTGCCTGGAGTGGTCATGATCCATGAAAACAAGGGACTAAATGATAATATCAAGAACATGGCCAATCTCTTAGCTAGAAGTGGTTACGTAGTTTTGGCAGTTGATCTTTTTAAAGGCGAGGTCACAACTGATCGAAATCGGTCATCAGAGTTAACCCAGTATGTTAGAGATAATCAAGATATGGCCACAGCTAATCTGAAATCAGCAGTAAAATACCTTTCTTCACTTCCAAATGTTAATCCAGATAAAATAGTATCCATTGGGTGGTGTTTTGGAGGAGGTCAGTCATTAACACTTGGCCTGAATAGTCAGGATCATCCTTTAGCAGCTACCATAATTTACTATGGTCGTTTGGTAACGGACAATTCAACTCTTGCAAATATAAAATGGCCAGTACTTGGAATTTTTGGAGATCAAGACACTTCTATACCAGTTGACTCTGTAAAGGCATTTGAAACAGCATTAAACTCTAACAACATACCAAATGAAATACACATCTACAAGGGAGTAGGACATGCCTTTGCTAATCCATCTGGTGATAATTACGCGCCCAATGAAACGAAAGATGCATGGGATAGAACACTGTCATTTCTCGACAAGCATCTAAATATGTGAGTCTGATGGTAACATCCTTGACAAGAATATACCTTTTCTACAGGAAAAAAATGCTTTCCAAAACTAATAACGATTAAGGCAATTCCAAGGAATGTATAAAGTGCAGTAATAGGTCTTTGTAGTTTAAGCCTCCAACTCAATAATTCCTTGTTATAGAGTTTACACTAGTTTTTATAAGTGAATATCACATGAAAAAACAATGCAAAAGAAGAGTTTCGCCTCTATAAAGGAGGAAGCGCATGAAAAGTACAAAGACAAATTTACCGGAGATTTCATAATTAAGAATGTATTAGACATTAATGATTCAAATGAGCAGGAAATGTATCATGTGACATTTAAGAACGGTTGTAGGACACGGCCTCACATACATGCATCAGATCAAGTCTTAATAGCCACCGAAGGGAATGGTATCGTAGTTTTTGCTAAAAGGATTATGATTGAGCCTGATGACATTACTAAAACAGAGATAGAAATTGAAAAAACTATTTTAATAGAAAAAGGAGATGTTATTTGCGTTCCAGCATTTATCTTGCACTGGCATGGATGTAGAAATAAAAACGAAGACTTTACTCATATTGCCATTCGCAAGAGGACACAACTAGACAATATTTGGTTTTGAATTCTTAGTAATTTGAACACATTTCGGCAAAAGAATAGGTTACTATTCTATCTAGTTGTATCGTAAGATTAGGGAAAATTGGCAATTTTAATAGAAACGATTATTATTTGACTTCTTCCTTGGATTTGCATGGATAAGGCACGATACGTACTTCAATCAATAAGCATTATTTTCACCATGCTAGTTGCAATTGGATCTCAATCGCAACTGAACGCTTCAGCAATCACAGTATCCGACCCCACGTTAACCGAAGAAAGATATGTCGGTCAAAAAACTGAAATGTCAGATCCAGCGTCTGCTACCGTCACACCTCATGGTAAACTACCTCATCAAATTGTGTTCGCTTTGCCCTTAAGGAACGATAGCAAGATTTGGACAGGTACTGTAACATTTACTGCAAGTAAGCCTATTGAAATCGAAGTATTACATCTGTATAAGCCTCATTCCACCATAGATGCAGAACATGGAGAACCTTATCATGCTACACTACCCAATAATATGACGGTCGCTATTTCAACGATGACAATGTTTACGGATACTCCAGTAAAGGTGACTGATACACCTATTAGTACTGGGACACTGCAATTTACTGGAAGTGCCTTGGTATTTCACAAGACTAGTGGAGAACCCTTTACTGTTAGTTATACAGTGGATGCCATTGCAAGATCACCAAATCAATAGTGTTAGGATAAGCAATTTACTATTTGAACAAGCAATTTTACTGATATGAATTGTTTTTTGAAATTACCTGAGGATGAACTTGATTGGTAAGTACAAAAGTCAGAGTAAATATTATTTAGTATGATTTTGATTAGTATTACCAATTAATGGCAAGGAATATTAATCAATATTCTTTCGTCGTTGATGCCATGCTTGGCAAAATAGCGAGGAAATTGAGATTATTTGGATTTGATACTGTTTACGATCCTAACATTGATGATATGGACATTTTGAATTCATTAAAATATTATGGCAGGATAATTTTAACTAATGATCAGGCCTTAATTAAAAGATGTAAGAAAAGAGGAATAAATACAATTCTTTTGAATAATAAAACAGAGTTAGAAAACCTCGTTACTATTTTCAGGACATTAGATATTAAATATATCAGTCTGCAAAACTTGTTTCATGTATGTACCTGCTGTAACGGTATAATTGAGACAATTATTGATAAGAATTCGATAAAGAATCAAATTCCAGACAGATTATTGCACTCGAGGTATATTTTCTACAAGTGCAGCCAGTGTAATAAGATCTATTGGATAGGTACTCATATAGAGCACATTGCCTGTCTAATTAGAGATATTAACATTAAACTCGCAGCTGTAAACTAATTCTTTATCGATTTGTTAAGAATGAACTTTAATAGTATTGTACCTATGATGCCGTCCTTTGAACTATCATTCACTAGTTTTGAGAGATAAAAATAATGGATTAGAATTTGAACTTGATTGACAATGCATCGCAAACAAGGATTCATAAACCATTACAGCTCATAATCTTGTAGATTGAAATGTCCATGTTGCGGTGAGGATTTGATTTACGAAAAGGAAACTGAAAAAATAGTATCATATAGATGTCGGTCATGTGGATTAAAAAATTCTGAACTGAAAAAGAATCTCTAAAGCTAGAGTACTGAACAACCTCTAATTGAATTATTTTCTTGACAGGTAATAGTAATTCATGATATCTCCCTCTATGTTCTTCACTTCTATATCTTTGAATCCAGCTTCATCAAGTTTCTTTACTGCCAGTTCTTTACCCCACATGGTACCAAGACCCTCCCCACCAAAAGCAAGAGAAACAGTCATGCAGTGCATTGTAGATATCGTATATAGTGCCGGTGCCAATGGACTATCGATATTTTTCTCCACCTTGCTTGAAGCAGCTATATCCTGCATTAAGAAAAAACCATCATTCTTCAGAGATACGTTTATAGCTTTCAAGACTTTTGTAGGTTGAGTCTGATCATGGATAGTATCAAACGCAGTAATGAGGTCGAATTTGCCAAGTTCTTCAATTAGTAACGCATCCTTGATTTCAAATTGAACATTTGTTAATCCGAGATTCTTGGCTTCTTCTTTTGCTGATGAAATTCCTTCACTAGATATATCACAGCCAGTAAATTTGGATTTTGGAAATGCCTTCCCCATTAGATTAATGGCATGGCCCCTTCCACACCCTATATCTAATACTTCAAGTCCATTATTCAATTTATTGATAATGCCGGGAATTAATGGTAATATCTGATTGGTTAACTTGCTGTCAAAAATTCTTGCAGTTTCTTCTGCCTGCAATTGTTGAAACTTTGGGTATTCAGAATATGGGAGTCCGCCGCCATTCCTGAAGCATTCAACGATCTTATCTTCCACGTTTCCCATTAATGAAACATATTGGGCTAAAACAGCCAAGTTATTAATTCCCGATTTTCTCGTTAGAAAGGTAGAGTGTTCCTGTGGGAGTATGTATTTCTCAGTTGATGGATCATATTCAATGACGTTTCCCGTTACCATTGCACCAAGCCATTCTCTAACATAACGTTCATTAAGTCCTGCAGCTTGTGAAATTTCCTCACTTGTCGAGGGCTTCAATTGAGAAATAGCGTCAAACAATCCAGTCTTGTAGCCTATGCTTATCATGAGTGATAGCATTCCGCCGTTCAGGAACTGAAACATCTTTGAGGCAAATGCTTCAGCCCTGGAATTATCATAATCCAGAATATCCAATCGATATCACTTATCCAAATCTCTTTATTTTAACTGATGGCCGAACAAATCAATATATATATTATTTCCATTCCCAGATAGTCCCTGTTGTAGTACCATTTGGCCAGTACTTGTAAACATACACTCCAATTACATTATCTAAAAACCCAAGCCTGCCTTCAGGATTGCTACTAAAAATCTGGAAACCCTTGAAAGTTTCAACTCCACTGCTGTCGGTATTTCCGACATCCTGTCCTGTATAATTTGCAATATCTCCATCAGAAGTAGTAAAATTCCCATTTCCAATACTGTTCGATTTACCATTAGCCAAATGAGTGGTTACAAAAGTTGCCATATCAGTAACATTTCCAACTTCCCTCAAAACCCCTGTAGCGCTATAGGAGTCTTGGGTCTTGAGAGGATTAGTATTAGTTGTTGTTGAACTGATACTGTCATGACTGGTTTCAACGTACATTGGAGTACCAAAGAGATTACTCAGATTTTCGAAAGTCTGAGTCATAGCTTCATTACTAAGAGTCATATTCGATTCTGTCATGTTACTCAATTGATCTTGTGCATAAGTACTTTGCACTAGTATGCTTATGGAAGTTACTGACAGAACTGTAGACACAAACAAAAATAATAAAACCCTATTTCCTATTTTATTTTGCATTATTTCTAATAGTTATTTGGATTTTATATGTCTTCCACTACCTGAGTCTTGGTCCGAATTTCTCCTCTTGTCTGATTGCACTATTTAGCTATTCATCCATGCTCTTTCTTCGATGCAACCTATCAGCGTTGTCATTTGTTCTATCCTAATTCTACCACCAGCCTCAGCACGACAACTCTCAAAATGTTTCAATAACAGCGAATGTTCCTCTTCAGAGAGGCAATTTTTTTTCTCAATTGCATCAAAAAACATGTTTTCTTTTTCTGTGTGTATGTTTATGAAAACTGAATATGCGTTTAAGAATCTTGCAACTCGTTCTCTTGAATCAGCGCCACCATCCCACGAGATTAGACTTTGATATAACATTTTTGCAATACGCCTACCCAGCTCATGTTCTATTAAGAAGTTTCGGATATCCTGAGAAAAGCTATTCTTATCATTCATTTGTGGAAAATAAGCTCTTTCTTCTTTGCCGTGGTGGAATTTATCTACAAATTCGTTCATGAGCATTGAAATTATTTTGATATCTTCTATTGGAATTTCTACGTTGGTATATAATAAATCTGAGCATTTCTTTGCTATTTTACCAAGTCTATTTATCAGGATATGATCTTGTTTTAGATCTCTGGTGGCATTCAAGATTAATCAGGACTTTTTGATGATAAAATATTAGATGCTGAATTTTAAGATACTTATTAGAATTACAATAAATGCTCAATTGGCAAAGGCTATTTTTTACTGTTAACCTTAAATTTCAATCAATGACACGTATGTTCTAGCTTTGATTTTGATTTTAGCGATATCGCTACGTGATTTGTAGCCGGAATTTAAACCTACAAATATGATTAGTTTTCTACTATCAGGTATGAACGGTCAAGCTACTGGAAATAATCAAGAAATAGAACCTACAGAATTAAAAAAGAAAATAGATAATCATGAGAATATTTTTATCCTGGATGTTCGAACGCCTCAAGAATATGAGGCTTGGAAACTATCGTATGAAAATCAGCAGAGTCCCAAGTTAATACCCGTTGATCGTTTGTTCATGAACGATCCGAACTTGTTAAAAGAGATTCCAAAAGACCAAGAAATTGTTACACTCTGTGCGCATGGAAATAGGTCCATGATGGCAGCAAGGTTACTAAATCAACTAGGATATAATGTGAAAAGTGTCAGGGGAGGGATGGCTGGTTGGAATAAGGTCTATGATGTGGCTGAAGTGCCTGTTCCAATTGAAGCTCAATTCAGAATTTGGCAGATAAGAAGAATTTCAAAAGGATGTATGGGATATATCGTGTCCTCAAAAGAAGATAAGACTGCTGTGGCCATAGATCCAAGTCGAGAAATTTATGAGGCGTTTTTGAGTGTTGCCACAGAAAATGGCCTGAATATAATTAAAGTAATTGACACACATCAGCATGCAGATCATGTTTCTGGGGTGGCAAAGTTAACCAGTGCAATAGCAAGACAAGGGAATGGAGAAGTTCTCGCTTGTTTTAGCTCTTTGGAAGAATATAATACCGAAAATACAGAAATTAGAATCCATTATATCAAGGACGGAGATAAAGTACAACTATCACCGAGAGTATCACTTGAAGTAATTCATACACCAGGCCACACAAACGGAAGTATGTCTTACTTATTAAATTCCGCCAACGCTGATGCAAACAGAGGTGCTGATGAAAAGTCTGAAACTTCATTTTTATTCACTGGAGATACCTTATTTGTCGACAGTGTAGGAAGACCGGACCTGAGAGAAGAAGCCAAGAAATATGCTGAGCTACTATACCAAACGTATCATCAAAAAATAGTTACTTTGCCTGAAAATACTTTGGTTCTTCCTGCTCATTTTAATGCAACTTCAATTGCACTGAAGCATGCAGAACCGATATCTGAAACAGTTGGTTCTCTAAAGAAGAAAGTAAAACTGCTCTCAATGAATGAGGATGAATTTGTTCATCACGTTACTGATACCTTGCCATCAAGGCCAATGAACTACAAGACAATCATTGAAATCAACAAAAGAATACTTCCATTTGATGACATGCAAATGCCTGATTTGGAGGCAGGTCCTAATTCCTGTGCCGTATCTGTAGAACCCAAGTAAATTTTCTACTCCGAATATCACAACATTCTGATGCGACGTTGTGGCAGGACTTGATATTCCTATTTTTTTATGGTTTTGTAGTCATCTCTGTAGAAGTTCCGTTGCTAGTTGGCAAAGTTTGGTTTTGAGCGTCTCCCACACTCTGAAGTCCTTTCTCTTTTAGTACTTCATCAAGTATGGCTACATCAAAAATGCCACTCAAGTCAGGTTTTGTTTTTCCAAGGAAACCTATTTCAAATGCATCGTTAGCTGACTTGATTAGAGTTTCTTGCAAAGGATCATATGTTAGTTCCAGTCTTGAGAAGGCTTGTTTGAGCTCATCCTCTGGGATAGTTTGGCCTGTCAGCTTCTTTAGCTCAACATTGAAGGTTTTTAGAGCGTCCTCTTTGTGACTGTTAATCCATTGTGTCTCGTTTACATGAGCCTCCAAGAATTTCTTTATCACATCAGGATTGTTACGAAGATACTCAGGATTAACGATTATGTTTGCAGTAACGAATTTTCCTTCCGGCCACAAAGTTCGTTCATCCAAAAATAATTTGCCATTCCCTTCCTTGATAAGTTTTTCACCCCATGGTTCAGGTACCCAAGCGCCATCGATCTCTTTCTTTAAGAATAGTGTCAAGATATCCGGATTCTTTACTGGAAGGATTTCAACGTTTCCACCTTTATCTTTTGTCTTATATCCATTATCCAGTAGATATTTTCTCAATGCAACATCTTGTGTGTTACCTATTTGTGGACTTGCAAATTTCTTACCGCCCAAGTCTTTTGACGATTGAATACCAGAATCATTTCTTATAATAAATACGGCACCTCCACTTGCTACTCCAGAAATTACCTTGACGGCTTTTCCTTCGGAAACAACATAACCATTAACGGTTGGATTTGGACCTATGTAAGTTGCGTCGATTTGATTCGCTAGTATTGCTTCTGTTGCTGATGGACCTGCATTAAAGGTCAAACTCTTAAGCTCTATATTATCTCCTAAAGCCTTCTGATAGTCCCCATTTCCAACCCCAATAACTGCCTGTGCATGGGTTATGTTAGGAAAGTATCCGAGTCTGAATACCTTTTTTTGTGCTAACTGTGCATTTGCATGACTTGAGAGTGACGGCATTACGATAAATCCTACAACAAGTAACGTAGTCAAAACTGCCATAACTCTTATTTTTTTGTTCATGCTCCTACCTAATCAAAAGCATATTTGAATACTTGCAAATACGTATAATTACAACATTAGGCGCAAATTATGCGTTCAGAAATAATCATAACCATTCAGATTTGACTGGGTAATACACCTTTCTTCTGCTATCATCCAAGCTATTTCGTTCTATAATGAAACCTTGATTCTTCAAGTCTTCAATGGCGCTTTGGACTGTTCTTCTGGGCAAATGGGTAATACCTATCAGATCGCTTTGTTCAATGGGATTTTTCGTTTTTATTAGATAATAGATAAACTTTGAGGCAGGGCCTCCACCTATATCCTTTTGAGAAAATGACATGCCAAAGGAGGATTTGGAAAGAAATCCACGCCTTTGAGATTCTACAGAAGCTATATTATCAATATTGATTTCGGCAAGATTGACTCTCTGACCAAATTCTGCAATCAGTGTAGATTGTTGAGTTGGAAGGGGAGCCTCAAAAATGAAGGTATTTGGTGTATATTTTGCCGTAAGGGCAGCGACATAATTCCAAATCACAGAACCATTTTGATCATATATTCCAACGCTAATACCTTCATTTGCTTCTAAGATTACTTTTTTTGCACCAACCTTTATGACTTCTTCAATCCTCAAGATGGTGTTGTCAATTCCAATCTGATGCCTAGGATCTTTTTTTCCGATCTTCCAGTTAAATGTCAGATCTGCGGAAAGTATAGAATTACATATTTTCTTTTTTTTCTCGATATCTATGTCAATGTTGTTTTCACCAATTTCGATGATGTCAAATCCCATCCTGGCGCACTCTTTAATGTACTTTTCAAGAGAATTTTCTGATATGGCATATTCTGTAAGTGTACTCCCAGTTGAAACTTTAATGTCAAAATTATGAAAATATGATATTCTTTTCTGAAGAAGATCATTTGAGATTAATAGCGGATATGTGTTGTAGATTTTGATTTGATCGATAAACGCAGCCAGGATTTCAAAGTTTTCTCTATCAAATGATTCAAGCTTATCTACTGTAAGTGTAAGCCCTTCTTGACGAGGTTTCTTACCATCGACCCTCTCTTTGAAAAGATCATCGAGCATAGTACATATCTGCTACTAAAGTTGCATATATTGAAGTTACTATATGCAGATACGATTTATTGTGGATTATAACTATTGTAAACAAATCAATACTATTGCATTTTTAGTATTTGTTCCATGTCAGAGCCAGCTTTGAGCTGCAAATCAAGATGCATGCTGTGAATACATGTGTCGCATTTCTGATAAGTTGATATAATCGAAATTCGGAAACGCATAAGTAAACATTGTTGAAATATATCAAAAATTTTTATACAATGGAATGTGAATCTAATTATGAGATTTTTAGTAAGAGCTCAAATCCCTACAGAGGCGGGGAACAAGATGGTAAAGAATCCGAAATTTCTGCAAAATCTTGAAGACTATATGAAAAAAGTTAACACAGAAGCTGCGTATTTTTTTGAGGCAGGGGGCGAAAGAACTTTTGCATTCATAGTTAACATCGATAGGGTTGACATGATACCTACCATTGCCGAACCATTATTTCAGGACATTGGAGCCAAGGTAGAATTCCATCCAGTAATGGTTTTGGAAGATCTAAAAAAAGCGCTTGGAAACCCAAGTTAGATGTCCTATAAAAAAGACGATATAAAAAGGTCCACTTAAGGTAGTGTGAGCGACAAGGATGAAATCGTTAGACAGGTTTCATCAACTTAACTTGAGACCTGTATCCCTATATTTTATTTCAATCAAAATGAAATCATGAGTAAAGCCTATGAATTTTTCTTTCGCTTGGCTTTCAAGAGATGGCAAGCTGTTACTTTCGGCAAGAATTCTCAGGACGTTTGGTTATGGATTTCTTAGCGTCGTCATTGCGATATATTTGAGGTTTTTGGGATTTGATGATATTCAGATAGGACTTCTTTTAGGTTCGACACTCGTAAACAGTGTAATTTTTACGATATTTGCAAGCTTTTATGCCGATAGGATTGGCAGAAGGAATGTTCTTGTCATTTATGCTTCCCTCATGTGTATTTCTGGACTGATATTCATATTTACTGATAATTATTTACTGCTAGTATTAGCAGCATTCATAGGAACTATAAATGTTACTGGTTCAGAGACTGGTGCATTTCTTACAATAGAGCAGGCAATCTTGCCACAAACTATTAGAGATAAGAA
The DNA here is from genome assembly GCA_029237505.1 of Nitrososphaerales archaeon. Taxonomy (GTDB): domain Archaea; phylum Thermoproteota; class Nitrososphaeria; order Nitrososphaerales; family Nitrososphaeraceae; genus TA-21. Next base: position 5,186 of record JARBAW010000115.1, on the reverse strand, counting down.
AAAGATGAATACAATTTTTGCATTGTATAATATGGTAGGAACATTTGCGATGTCAGCTGGAATAATACTTTCGGGCCTACCATCTCTCTTGCAGGAACAATATTTTGGAATGAGTCATGTTGAATCATTCAAGATTCTCTTTATGCTATACAGTATTCTTGGTCTGGCCGTAACGATAATATATTTTATGATCTCCAAGGAAATTGAAATAAGACCAAATGTAAACAAGTCCGTGAGACAAACTCTATCTCCAAGATCAAAAAAAATTGTTGGCATGCTATCTGCTCTTTTTGCAGTTGATTCGTTCGCAGGAGGTTTTGTTATCCAAAGCGTTGTTTCTCTGTGGTTCTTTACTAGATTTGGAGCTGATTTGATTATCTTGTCATATATATTTTCAGCGGCCGGCGTCTTGACTGCCTTATCTTACTTAGCTGCGGCAAAAATTGCGGACAGAATTGGACTTGTAAATACAATGGTATTTACACATATTCCGTCAAATGTATTGCTCATCTTCGTTGCTTTTGCTCCAACATTGCAGTTGGCCATAATAATCTATTTGATTAGAATGGGTCTTTCGCAGATGGATGTCCCTACAAGGCAATCGTATATTGTATCCGTTGTTAATGAAGACGAGAGAACTGCAGCTGCAGGGCTTACGAATGTTTCACGCAATATTGCACAGGCAGTATCTCCATCAGTCATTGGATATATTTTCCAATCATTTTTGGCTCTTTCCGGACCATTTGTGCTTGGGGGTGTCATAAAGATTATCTATGATTTGGCACTCTATTTTAATTTCAGGAATATTAAATCAAGAGATGAATAGTGGTTTTTGATCCGATTAACGTTACCGTTACTCTCAAATGAAAAAAATCTAATCAAGGCATTGCGGTGACCTTCTACCTTTTTTTATCTTTTCTTAAATCGATATGGAAGCGAAACCAATTTTTAGAGATTCACTAATAAGTCTAATCGCTTCTAATTATCATATATATGTCAGAAGACAAGCTTTCTCAACTATCAAATTTCAAATACATTAACGTTGAAACTTTCAAAAAAAACGGATCTGGAATTAAAACTCCCATTTGGTTCATCATTTACCAGGGAACTATCTTTTTTCGAACCGACTCTAAATCAGGCAAGGTAAAAAGAATCAGAAATAATCCTCACGTAAGGATTGCACCATGTGATATTCGTGGAAACCTTAAAGGAACCTGGTTTGATGGAAAAGCAAAGTTTGCTGATTCGAATGAATCGTCAATGGTATTTTCCATGATTGATAAAAAATATGGGTTCCTTACTGCTATAATTAGATCACTTAACAAGATTAGGGGTACAAATCCCATAGCAATGGCGATAGTGCTGAACTAAGTAGATTCCAATGATTCTTTGAATAATTTGAATCAAGTACTGCAACCTGACTTAAATACGATATTATTTAATATAGTATATGAAAAATGGAAAAACTGGCAAAGACAGTAGCAACTTCTCAAATAATTCTGATGAAACCAATTTCAATTATCGGTCAATAAAACTCGTGACGAAAAGTAATGAAACGCCAGAAGGTGATGGCTTTGTGGTACACCGGTGCTTTCCTTCAAATGCAATTCGAAATCTGGATCCGTTCTTACTTTTAGACGAGATGGGTCCTTTGGATTTGTTACCATATGAGAGTAAAGGCTTTCCTGAACATCCTCATAGAGGTTTTGTGACTGTTACGTACATGCTTGATGGTAGGTTTGAACATAATGATTCTCAAGGTAATTCTGGAAAACTTGGGCCAGGTGATGTTCAATGGATGACAGCAGGTTCGGGACTAGTTCATTCAGAAATGCCGGAAAAGGAATTCGCAAAAAATGGTGGAAGATTGCATGGATTTCAGCTATGGATAAACCTTCGAAAAACAGACAAGTGGATTAAACCAGATTACCAAGATGTTCCCTCTACTAGAATTCCTCAAGTCAGTACTCCAGATGGCAAAGTATCGGCCAAAGTTATTGCAGGAAATTATCTTGATGCCAAGGCAGTTATCAATACCTTAACTCCAATTCTCTACCTGCACCTAACCCTTCGACCAGGAGCACAGGTTGTGCAGTCCGTTCCGGAAAATTACAATGCATTCGCATATATTATTAATGGTAAAGGTCTTTTCGGTAAAGATAATACTGCAGTCGAGGAAAAAAACCTTGTTGTGTTTGAAAATGATGGTGAAATTATTTCCATTAGAGAATCGGATGGTGCAAAATCCCCTCTTGATGTACTGTTTATCGCGGGGATGCCTCTCAATGAACCAATAGTCCAATACGGCCCATTCGTTATGAATACTCGTGAAGAAATAGATAAGACGTTGGAAGACTATCGCAATGGTAGAATTGGAAAGATTAATTCTTAAATTGTGTAAATTTGAAAATTCTGTAAATACATTCGTTAACCCTTAACCCTCCCTCTCTAAAAGTAGCTCCTTGATTAAAAAGAGTACAATACATTATAGCTAAGCTCCATGTCGAACCTCATTGAAGAAAAGCTAAAGAGTTCTGTACGAACTTCTTTGAACAATAAAATTAAGAATCAGAAGCTTAGAACTGCTCTTGACTATCTTAATCAAATTTCATTTACAATTGATGGTACTTCAAATAAAACCATAGATTTGTTGCTTAACGATGCCATATGTCTGCTTGGTAATTCAAGAATGACAAATCTTATGTTGACAAAACTAACGGTGCATTGTTTAATGCCCAAGAAATATGGTGGATTTAGAATTTCAAAAGCTTTTATCCTTGACGCAGGAAATTGTACTGATTTTTATCAGTTTGTAGATTTTATGAAACAATACGGCCTGAACATCAAAAGAAATCTCAAGAAAATAATGATATCCAGAGTATTTACCGTATATCAGCTTACTCATTTTTTAAAATACGAGCTTTCTAAAACTGTTCATGATCATAGAATCAACATAGTTATAATTCCAGATCTATTGTCAATGTTTCTCCAAGAATCAGAGACAGATTTTAATGAAGTAAAGTTTTTGTTAACAGAGATTCTTGATATTCTTAGGACAATTACTCGTGACGGTAAAGTTCTATTAATAACTTCACTTTCTCTTGACAGCGAATTACCTCCTTTCATCATGGAATTAGGGAATATGATTACTCAATGTTTTAACAAATGTATCGTAATTGACAAAAACAAGACGAATAATAAATATAAAATCGTCATACAGCAAAAACAAGATGCGGATTATATCGCCGTTAAACGATATATGTCTTTAACAGCAGAAGATGTGTTGACAGTTAAGGGGAGATGTTGAATGGGCAGGACAATTCCCTCTTTTAGATTAGCATGTATGGCTGAGGAATTGAGATGGCGTAAATTTCGTTCTTTACTGAGCAAGAATGATAGAAAAAAATTTGATGAGATGTTTTCTACCTGCCGTCTATACAACAGCGCCTCTGCAAATGCAGCTAGACCAATAGTTTTGGAGTGTATCATTATGTCAATTATTTTGAATGACTTCAAGAGATTGACAGAATTAATGAAGAAAAGTAACAATAAGAAAACCTTGACTCAAGATCAATCTAATGAAATTCAACGATAGAATTGACATTGTTCCCAAACGAAGATATACTGACAAGGGAAATTCAAGCATGGAGCGGATTTGCTGATGCACTGCGAGAGGAAGACAGAGTATTATTTTTACGAATGCTAAAGCAATGTTACGAATATGTTGATTCAATCAATTCTAAAGGAGAGTACTATTCGACAGAGTCTCTGCTGATAAGTTTAATCTTTGTTCAACACAAGATTATTGATTGGTTAATCAATAATGGAAATTTTAACTCAAATGATTGGAGATAATCCCAAAATAGGAATAGCAGTTAGATATGTTCTCAGGATGGTTATTTGATGCATATGCTAAAAATGACAAAATGGTCTTTTGGATAAGACAGAGCAATGGAAAAACAATAAAACTAGAAGACGATTGGTCTCATCCCATATATGTGGCAACAGATGACAAGTCGTTATTTGAACAAATTTTAGCAAGCGAAGATATTGGCAAACACATATTGAATTCTGAAATTGTACTAAAATATGAGAACTTGACAGATTCGGTAGAGTCTCCGGTACTGCAATTAGGACTAACAGACTCTAATAGTGCTGCAAGGGTAGCTTCAAAAATTGAAAAAAAATTCAGGTTTGGGGAAATTAGACTTTATAACGTAGATGTGCTTCCGGCTCAGACATATTTTTATGAACATGGCATATTTCCGACATGCTATTGTCACATTAATGAGAAAAAATCTGGTTTGGATTGGGATGTGAGAGATAGTGTATGGTCTACTGATTATGAGTTACCACAATTTAACAACGTACATCTCAGAGTATTTCCCAAAGTTGCGCAGGGTACCATACCAAGGTATACTGATGGGATAGATTATATCGAAATACAAAAATATTATGACAATGAGACAATTCGAATTGAAGAAGACTCTGAAAGCGATATACTTTACAAACTCATGAGACAAATGGCAAATCTAAATGCAGATTTCGTGTTGACAGACGATGGAGATTCATTTACATTTCCATATTTGATTGAAAGGGCAAATAGTAATAGTATAAAACTAGAATTAGGAAGAGAGAGTAGTGAATTAATAAAACCTGCAAGAGAAGGCACTTCGTACTTTTCATATGGTAAAATTTTTTTCAAACCATCGACAATAAAGTTACTCGGAAGGATACATATCGATACAGATAATTCGTTTATTATGGCAGAATCGGGACTACCGGGATTATACGAGCTGGCAAGAATTTGCAGAATGCCCTTTCATACTGCGTCTAGGGCGAGTATAGGAAAGTGTATGAGCAGCTTGCAGTTTTACACTGCTGATAGAAACAATGTTCTTATTCCTTGGAAACCTACTCTTGCTGAACATGTCAAGAACTTAGAGGAGCTTTTAATTGCAGACCGAGGCGGGATGATTCTTGAACCCTGGATTGGTGTACATGAGAATATCGCAGAACTCGATTTTGTTTCTCTCTATCCATCCATAATGGAAAAAAAGAATATATCAGCAGAAACGATATTCTGCAATTGTTGTCCTGATTCTAGCCTAGGAGTTCCCGGTTTGGATAATTATTACAGGTGTGAAAAAAGAAAAGGACTGGTTCCTACAGCTCTTGAGATTCTT
>JARBAW010000114.1 GCA_029237505.1 Nitrososphaerales archaeon | reverse complement strand
TGAATTTCTTTTCATATTTTCAAGTTTTTCTCCAACTGGATGAGAGTGCATATAAATTGCTCCAGTGCCTTTAGTACCTGTTTGAGTATCATCAGAATTATTCTTGATGTAAACAAAATTCATTGGTATAATCTGCGGATAGCCATGTACGTCAATTGATGCAACTCTGCCAACTTTTTCTTCATTCAGGAATGTGATCATACTGACCATAGATTTAATTTCCAGTTTCGGTATTAGTTGCATATCTGGATCTGGACTTTAGTGGTATAATTAAATTGCTAAACTTTAATGTATCTAGTCAACAAGCCACAACTATTCCGAAAATATTTTAATCATGGTCAATAACTTCAATTATTGAAATCTAAAAGGACTGTTTTGGTAACTGGCTGTTCTTCTGGGATAGGACTTGCAACTTGTCATGTCTTGTCGCGTAACGACTTTATGACTTATGGAACGGTAAGAAATTTGTCAAAAGCCAAGAAGATTCAGGATTTGATTAAAAGAGAAGGACTTTCATTGAAAATATTACACCTCGATGTAAATGACAATCAATCCATAAAACTAGCAGTAAAAAGAATTCTGTCTGACACAGGAAGACTAGATGTATTAGTAAATAATGCTGGGTATGGAATGTTTGGTCCTATTGAAGAGATTACAAATCAGGAGGTTAAGAAGCAGTTTGAAACTAATTTTTTTGGAACAATTAGAGTCATAAAGGCAATAGTTCCAACAATGAGAAAGCAAGGAAATGGGATTATTGCAAATATTAGTTCAATGGTAGGAAGATTCGGTGTTCCACTTAATTCCGCTTATGTGTCAAGTAAGTTTGCTTTGGAAGGACTTTCTGAGTCTATCGCATTTGAGTTGGAGGAATTTGGAATACGGGTTATAGTCATCGAGCCTGGAGTCGTAAAATCAGATTTTTTTCACAATGTTAGGGTCAAGGGGACGGAACCTAACTCGCCCTATCGTAAGCTAATGAAAATGAGAGTCACGTTTCTAGATAAGGCAATGAAAAATAGTGGAACTTCGAGTTACGATGTTGCTACCACAATACTTTATGCATTGAACTCCAAAGATCCCAGATTTCGTTATGTTGTTGGAAATGATGCTACAAATTCAATTCGGATGAGAAACTCCTTATCAGATAGAAAATTTATGGAGTGGATAAGAGCTGGTATTTTTCAGGGAAGGGGACTTTCAAAATAGTATGTCAATTCATTTAGATTTTTCCAAATACTTACGTATAACATTAATTATTGGATCGATATAATTTGAAAATGATATTGTTAACAGGGAGATTCCGGAACCAAGTAACGCACCACCTATGAGGTCAAAAAAATAATGATCACCAACATAAATCCTCGATAAACAAACGAGGGCTGCCTCTATAGTTAATATCGAAGAAAAAAGAAGCTCCCTTTCCCTTCTATAAAGTATCATTAGAACCATTGCACCACTACTAACGATAGAGGCGTGACCAGACGGATACCCAGAGTCTGTTTTTAGAGGAAGATCAATTTCATGTCTTTCTACTTCTGGACGAGGTCTTTCAAAAAAATTCTTTAATAGTGTATTTAGTGGCATTAAAATCAAGAATGATATTATGATAATTACTGCAACTTTTTTCCCCCTCCAACCTGCAAATACACCGAGGAATACAATCACCGCTGACCACACTATCTCTCTGCCGTATAACGATAACAAAATCATAAATTCATCAATATTGCCAGAATGAGAATTGTAAAAGAGCGATGTGATTAGCTCATCAATTCTAATTAAGGATGCATTTTGGTATCCTAGTTGGGAGGAAAGCACAACCCCCATAATCATGAACACAGCGATGCAGATAATGGCCGCGAGAATATATCTCAACGCTCCTTGATAGGATTAGATACAATATATTTCATGATATTGTATTTACTTTGTTCTTCACTTGAGCTGTCCTGTTTCATAATGACTTCTTACTTATCAAACAGATGGCCATAGGCACTTGAAAAATGGCAAGTAAGGAAACATGTCAATTAGATTGGTTTTTCCGATGTTTCCATATTTGAGTAATGAAATTATCACACTACATAATACGTTTGTTTGTCACTAATATTGATGCTAGACGAATAAAATGCACCTATTTTTTGTTAACTATCGCCATAAAGAATAGTACAAGAATAGATAGGCCCATGAAGGGAATGACAATTTCTGTAAATGTATTTTCTAGTGACATACTGTGTTCTAAAAACTCGTAAAATAAGAATATGCCAAATAACAAAAATGCAACAATTGCATAAAGCAATTTTCGTAGCTTTGTGTTCCTATAGGCAGAAATTGAGAGGGCAATCAAAATCGCGGCAAAGATAGTACCGATTATGTATAGAATACTTTCAATGAGTTCTAAGAAAGGTGTTTCAGTCGTGAGAAATTCCAAAATATTCCCTACAACTATTTATCATCGTTCGATAACGATAGGAATACTTCAACTAACCTGTTACTCCATTTGTTCCAGAGATTTGGATGATGTGTTTTTAGTAAATGCTCAATATACCTTGAATCAATCGAATCATCACGCAATCTATATCTTTTGTATTTTCCTTCCCTTACCTCATCCACTAAATTCAGTTCGATTAACCTTTTAACATGCCAATTTACAGAAGGCGCCGATATACCGAGTCTTTTTACAACATCAGTTTGTGTAGGATCTCCTTGTTCAATTATAAACAGGATAATTTCTCTTGGCGTTTCTTGATTTAACACCTGCAGTAATATTTTTTCGTGATCTCCAAAAGTACCAGATTGAAAATGTAATTTATACAAACCCTGCCTCATTGATGTTATTTTACCTCCTTTCTGAAGCTGGTAGGAGTGATATTGAACTGATCCCATCGATAAGTCGAGCTCATTTCGAATTTGTCGGAGATAACATCCAGGATTATTTTGAATATACCGTAATATCCTTTCTTTGTTAGAGTCTGATGTTTTTTTTCGCATGCTTCAGGTTACTCCGCTAGAATTAGTAATCTATTCGCCATATTAATTATTTATTGAATCTATCCTTTTAGAGTCTGTACAAATGTCTAATCAGCATGCCCTTAGAGATTTATTTGGACGTATTTACTCGGCTTATGTACCAGTTAATTCTCTTTTCCAAGAATTCTAGTTGGGATTCATTAATTTTTCCTTTCCGATGCAAGAAATTCAAATCTCTTTGAATTTGTTCTAGCTGCTTTATGCATTCTTCCTTATTGTTTTTTGATAACATCTCATATGTATAATCGATGTTAGTTAGATTTCTCTTGAAGGATAATCTAGATTTCTGTCTGTAAAACCAACCTCCAATTGTTGAAACTAGACCTATTATTACCGAAGTCAATACAATAAATGTTTCAGTCAATATTGCACCTTTGAAATTTGCTGTTATAGTTTCATATCCAGTAACATTAAAAAATACTGGATTTTGTTTTGTATTGTTAGTGACAGCCCAATGACTAAAATCATATCCTCTGTCGGGTATTGCTTCACATCTTGCTGTTGAGAGCAGAGGTAATTTGGTAGACTCACCGGCGCCCAATTGAATATCGTTACATTTTACAGTTCCAGAATTCGGAGGGTTAATTTCGATCGTTATTTTTGTAATTACCTGGTCTGTCTTTCCATCTATTGCTATTATTCCATTAGTCCTCGTATTAGTGACGTAAGTGAAGTTTGTAGTCGGATCTACTGTTAGCTTACTTGCAATAAGTGGAAAAGTTACCTTTAATGGTATATTAATGAAGGGATTGTTAACGCCGGAGGCAAGTATTGCTGGCTCTAGGGAAATATTCTTAAGTAGCTTATTTGTTGTTCCATTTATTACGCTTACTGAATTGTCTATCAAATTGTTAACATAAATTTTGTTAGTCCGTGGGTTAACAGCTATTCCGACCGGACTGTCTCCGACTTTGATATCAGTTTCAATCTTATTGGATGTACCATTGATAACACTGACAGAGTTGTTCCTAAAGTTTGAGACATAAATCGTGTCAGTCTGCGTATTAATTGCTAATCCTGAAGGCTTTGAACCAACTGGTACGGATGTTATCAATGTATTACTATTTCCATCTAATACTAACACGCTATCCTTTCCTAAATCAGAAACATAAACCCTGTTGGTGTGTGGATTGACTATGATATCGTAAGGCGAAGAAGCATATTTTAATGACTGTCTTACTTTATTAACAATTGGATCTATGACGCTAATTGTTTTTGAATCCATGCTTGCAACATAAATCCAGTTTGCTGCTAAATTGGTTCCTATCCCCACTGGAGAATTTCCTACCGGTATTTCAGTTAGTTCTTTGTTTGTAAATCCATCAATTACAGAAACTGTATTAGATTCCCTGTTAGAAGAATATATTCTATTGGAAAATGGATTTACGTCAACATCATATGGTGAGTCGCCCGTGTCGATATTGGCTTCCACTTTGGAAGTGTCAATGTCAATAACAGATATCGTGTTAGAAAATTGGTTAGCAACATAAAGTTTGTTTGTTATTGGGTTGATATCGATTCCAATGGGAAAACTACCAGAGTTAATTACCGGGCTGGATTTTGGAGAAATTACGTTTTCATTATTCGCGTCTTGAGCGTAAACAACAACGAGAAAAAGAATGAAAAACAGTGAAATTGACAATAAAAAATAGAAAGTTACTGGTAAATATTTCAAATAAATAATCTATGTTTGAATGGGTATAAAAGTAATTACTAATTCAAAATTATCCATAATTCTTCAGTGTTTATAAAAAATAGTTTTACTGATACAAAACGAGAATTGTCGCATACTTAAATAATATATCATGAAAAATTTTCACGATTTGGTTTGGCTCACTTATCTGTTTCTTGGTTTTTGGCGACAGACGATTCTAATAATAATATCCACAACCAAAATTATAATGCCAGCCATGATAATCATCAAACCATTTATTGTCCAAGAGGGATTGCTGTACATGAATGAACTTTGAGGACCTATGTATGATTCGGACTGCGCGGTAAAAACTAAACCTATCAGTACAAGTGCGATACCTATAATCTCAAGTAAAATCTTCATGTATAATCTAACAAATATTGAAATGTGCGCATCTATAAGTTTTTGAAATTCATTATTTCATATACATTTTTAGTAACTATAGATAACCTGCAAAAAAATGTGTGTATTCATGATTCCAATCGAACGTTGGGCAAACAACATGAATAGGTTTTAATATCTTTTAGATGTCCGTCATGAATGCCAGGATTAGGATTGAATTATACTAGTTTTGTTAACTCAAACATAATAATCGGATATATTTCGGCTATTGTTGCTGCTATTCTGTTTGGGTGTGTTTCTACCATAGGAAAACCCATTCTGTCGACAGTCGATCCCTTGCTCCTTTCATCTATTATATATCTGACTGCCGGGTTATTTTTTACACCTTCGTCTGTAAAGGTATCATCAAAGATTACAAAAAAGATCTTTTTTCTTATACTTATAAGCGCAATTTCCGGTGCTGCAATAGCACCAATTGTCTTTTTTCAAGGATTGAAGATGAGTACAGCTGCAGACACTTCATTACTTGCTAATGGAGAAACTGTCTTTTCAATTTTGTTTGCGTTACTTATTTTTAGAGAAAGATTGAGGCCTGTAGGATATATCGCAGTAACATTGATTCTAATTGGAGTGTTTCTGGTAACAACAAATCTAGACTTTCACAGTTCAATATTTAGTTTAAACATAGGTAACGTTTTAGTTATTTTATCAACAATTGTTTGGGGATTTGATAATAATATTTGCAAGATAATTGCCAGACAAATACATATCTCAAGGTTGATTCAACTGAAAGCCCTGATTGGAGGTACTATCTTAATAGGAACCGTAATCATATCAGGAACTCCCTTTGATATTCATAGTGAACAGCTAATACCCATAATTCTTCTTGGTATTTTTGGATTTGCCATATCACTGTACCTCTACTTACACAGTATAAAGAGGATTGGTGTTATCAAGGCTTCATCATTGCTCTCATTATCCGCGGTATTCGGACTAATTTTCGCTGTAATTTTTCTACGCGAGTCAATCGGCATCAATCAGGTAATTGCAATATCTGTTATGATATTTGGAATACATTTGATGTATATGTATGAAAAGAAAAATGAAATAATCCTCAAATAATATTTCGAGGATTCTAAAAGATAGGAGTACGGGACCCTAATTCGGATTGATGATAGTCCATCATGGAATAATGATATTTTCGATTGTTTCAATAATTTATTTCATATGTATGATATGACAAATATCAATTTGACAAGAACTCGAATCAGGTACTTATATTTGAATTCTGCATTTACTAATTCATGGTACTTAGATTTAATGTCTAAATATATTGGGTCTTAATATATAGTTACATAATACCTGGAAACTTACGTTGGTTAGAAAAATACCGTTAAATATCCAATGCCGATAGGTACTATGTCTCTTGCCGTATAGTTCTAGGTTAACTATGTTACTGAAATTTTAAATATAATTCTCGATTATGTTCTATTGCAGAAACTATTTATACATCTTCGATACGCCGGAGGTTTTATCGCCACTTGCCCGCCATTATTAGTCCTTAAAAGCGGATTAACGAAAAAAAATATACTGGTTATCCCTAGTTAGAAATAGGGATTAGTAATCGCCTGTAGCACATTTTTGGATCTCGTAATCTGCCAACGAATCACCCAAATGCATTCTGTCTTTTAGACAATTCTGCACTTTCTCAGTAGTACTCATATAGACTGTTGTGTCTTTAAAATCCGACCAGTCCTTTACTTCTCCCTTTACATTCATATGGTCGATCGATTCTGCGAGTTCGCATATGGTTACAGAATCATCATTCAGCATTTTTTTAAATTCCTTAGACGATGGCTTATTTTCGCCATGTCCTTCAGAATCCCATTTCTCAGTGCCTTTTATGTCTTTGCATTTTTCTGCATATGCATAATTTGTAGTAGTTGTTACGGTTGTAGCAGATATTGTTGCTAGTAACGCTATTGCAAATAGTAACGACTTTGACATAACGCAACCAACGAAAATATAGGCATCATGTTATAAGAATCATACGGTTTGAGATATTGTATAAATTAACAATATGACTAAGAGGTTCTTGTGTTTTATCAGTCATTCTTAGGATATCTGAAAGTGGCTTTACATTGATATAATTATAGAACATTTAGTAAACCGTCCTACAAGTATTAGGTTTAAATACCAAAATAAGGATTCAACTTTTTATTCTTATTTATTAATTATTACTCTGTAGAAATCGACTAGATTAATCTGGTCATTTTTAATAATTATCTTGCCTCACAAGATTAAGTTTTATTTCTAACGCATGATGTCTCAGGGTGAGACTCCGCGAAAGCTATACAATCATTTTCTTTGATAAAACACTGAAATATGTCAACACCGGATGCACAAAAACTAATTTTTGCATGGGCAGGACTCGGAATTGTGAAGACAACAATACTAGCGATCAATGTGACAGACACCAGCACAAATAGCGCAACTAGATTCATCGTATGGAAGATAATTTGAGCGATATAAATGGGTTACACTACGCGAATTATTTTCAAAACTGATTAATGCTTATCCGGTGAAAGAAGGCACCAAGCAATAGTCATACTAACAAATGGATTATGGACCGTAGTGAATAATAATAAAATTTTATTTAAAATTTTTAATATAAATGGCTAAATTTCTTATTTGTTAAGTTGTTTGATAATGTTATTTTTAGTAGCAATGTCTGTCAAAAAGAAGATAATATTATCGCTGATATACAAGTACTGTACGTTTAGATATCTGTATCATTAGATATTTTAAGTCAAACAGCACATATTTGATATGTGCAACAGGCTTCGGATATCAATTGTAGTAATTACCTTGGTGATATTAGGTATTGCTCTCGTTTCGAGTAACGCAGGTTGGTCAGATTCAGAAAAAAATAAAGATTATTGCTATGACCAGGTAGGTGATGGCCACTTCTGCTTTGATACTAAAAAGAATTGCATACGGGAGCAAAAAAGTGACGCGGTAGCAGAAAGTCCTTGCTATAATATGGACCGAAATTAGAAAGTTACTGATATCTTATTACGAAAGACACGGTTCACTGGTATCACTTAGAAATTCGAATAGAAACATTTGTAATAAACTGATTATCTTGCAAGATCTACACAGTTTTCAGAATCTCAAACAGACTACTTTATTAGAATGATATTTTAAACAGTATCATGGATTTTTGCAAACGATATAGGAATCTTACTAGATACTTCCTAATTTCGATCCTTTCGTTGTCACTCGTAATTTCTTGCACCGTTACAAGTAACACATTATTGATGCAGATTTTCGCTCAGGTTAATGACCCACTTCAAATAAGCAATGATCAGGTCAAAGATAATTATCTCCTTTACATCAAAGAAGTGGCGAAAAAAAGTTCCGATTCCGAATGTCAGCAGGGATTAGGAGTAGGTGTACTTCAAGGCGATGATATTATATGTAATCCGGGTCTCGGAAACTTAGAGGATAAAACCATACTGGATGATGATGTGGTAGGTAAATTAAGCGAAAATATAGACAAAGACAAACAAGTACTTGCGGATAAATTGGAAAAACTAAGAGAGAGAATGGAAAAGGCAATTTCTGAAGAAGAGGAAGAAGGTATAATATTACCCGAGGATGTACGTAAGAAAATTGATGCGGATGACATTAAAGCAATGGAAGATCACAAAACAAAAGAAGGTGAAGAATGTAGAGGCGGAGACGTTTTGGACGGCGCCTCAAATGCGAATGATCTTAAAGTATTAGCAGAATGCCAAGATGCTATTGGCGATGTTATGCACACTAAAAAGATGGATGATGGAGACTACAAATTCCTATTGAAATTGGATGATCAGTACCAATTTCTTATAAATGACCATAATGATGAAAAAACTGATGGATTGTTAGTAGTTGAAGTCGTTCCCAAGGATCAGGATCTACAAAACATCTATCTGCCAGAAGAGGGCGATAAGGTTCATGTATGGGGCGCGTGGGTGACAGACGAACCTAAGGGATGGCACGAGATACACCCCACGTGGCAAGTGGTAAAGCAATAATTTCTATTTTTTGCAAAAGAAAATTATTTTATTCAATAGTAATTCATCCTCCTTATCGAGTTTATGAATTGAAGTGAACCTTGGTTTTTTCGTCTAATACTTGCATATGTTTAATCCTTGGGACTATATTAGAGCTAACGTTCCTTGTTAAACCAGTTTCGTCCACAGTTTAATACTTAATAATATCCAGCAAGTAGTGTAATATGATTTGTTCCAGAAAATATGTGCACGAACTTTAGGATTTGAGGAAATTGCGCCCAAATGGGCAAGTAGAATTATGACTTTTAGACAAGAAGGGTTTCCGTTTCCATTTTCACTGTCTTGGTGGAAGCTTTACTTTGCTTTAGATAGTCCTTCGAAGTGCATAATAGGAGAGGCACATGGTTTTTCCTCCCATTATGAAAAGGAATGTGCAGAATGCGATAGATTGGGGTGGGAATTTGGACATTCTTTTTTAACTCGATCAACAACGGAGTTCGATCATAACATCAAAGTTCTTGTGACACATTGGAATAACAAACACATACCAGTGAAAGAAGCGGAGTAATGTTAGTTGATTCTTTATAAGGTATTTTTTAGAATCAAAATATAGTAGCGTGATATGTTGCATTATGATTAGTTCTCAAATATCCATTTTTGTTGGTTTATCATGTCTGATTTCGGCACTAGTATTCATGAATATTAGTAACAATTCACTTGGCTCAGAACAGGAAATATCAGAAATTCCGGACGCCAAATCTGTTTATGATACAGAAACCATGCAATTGCCGAATTCTGTTGGTTATTACGTTGTACTCATAGCTAATGAAGCTCATGAAGATTGGTCTGAAGAAAAACATAAACTTCTTACTGACCATAATCCATATTTCGTCCCAACTCATCTAGTTCTTCCCAAAGGAACAGCAATTATTTTTCTCAATGCAGACGCACCTTGGAATACGCCTCACCCTCACACGATCAATTTGGAAGATACCTCTGGAAAGGTAGTTTATTCCACTGGAAGTATGGAGTATTCTGATGCATCTGATTCGAAAATATTGCCCCCAGGAAATTACTCTGTTACTGATTCTAAATACGATTGGATGAAAGGTAGCATAACCGTGACAGAAGAAAATTCAATAGGGAATCAGACAGTGGGTGGATTTTATTCACCAACTCATGAAGTATCGAACAAGTTGGATAATGATGGAATGGAGCACCCAGGGTGGTTGGGTTATTATGAAACCGAATTCTCAAAGAAAGGCTTTAACATTCTTAGTAAGCACGAGTTCAACTATAATACCTGTTCCTATTGTGAGGGCAAGTTCTGGCCCGATAATAAGACAGGAGAACACACATTGTTTATTTTTAGTACGTATCAATCACCTATGGACGCTATAGTAAAACTCCAAAAACTGGTCAAGGACAACGCATACATTTGAATTAATCTTCGCCTGTCTTGTAGTCATTACCCTCTTGAAATTAAGGAATTGATATTCCATTCTTTCATAACTCCCACTCCCTACTAGGTATATTCGCAATTATAAAATCAAGCGAGTAAGCTATACAATGGGTTGCAGACGTATTTGTGATGAAATAGGTATATTGGGTGCAAGATATAGCGATGGCGTAAAATATTGTAGAAGATGTTCGGTTTATTTCTTTCATGAAGGCTCATTTTGCCCTTGTTGTCATCTTCACCTCAGATCCAAACCAATCAGATCAAGAAAATAAAGTTCATTACGACAATTCTGATTGTGAAAGATCTAAGATCACAAATCTTGACAGAGCTGGAAAAAGGTTTTAGGACATCATTGGATAGAATACTTTATGAATGAAACTGGACTTGAAATTGCTACATTTGCTGCAGGCTGTTTTTGGGGCGTAGAAGAAGCGTTTATGAAAGCAAGAGGAGTGAAATCAACTAGAGTTGGATACACCGGAGGAAAACTAACGAATCCGACATATGAGGATGTTTGTAGTGATAAAACAGGGCATGCTGAAGCCATACAGATAAAATATGATCCTAAAGTAATTTCGTATAAAGAGCTATTGGAGTTATTTTGGTCAATACACAATCCTACTACTAAAAACAGGCAAGGTCCTGACATAGGAACTCAATACAGGTCTTCAATATTTTATCATACTTCAGAGCAGGAAAAAATTGCTAAAGAAGTAAAACAACAGTTGGATGATTCCAAGTTTCAGAACAAGATAGTTACCGAAATTGTAGCGGCATCTACATTTTATCCAGCAGAAGAATATCATCAAAAATATTACCAGAAGATAGGCGGAGGCAGTTGTTACAATCTAAAATGAACTTTCTGTTATGCAGATCCAGGATACAACTGGAAACAGAATTCTAATGAATCAAATGTTGATACAAGTGTTATATTAATCCAGGGGTTTTGGGCAATACGGATTTTTTCATAATTTTTCAGATCCTTAAATAATTTGTTGTTCATTAAATTATTAACTCCTAAACACAAACTGGTGGGTAACTGTTGGTTGTTGTTCTTGTTCATTAACCAAGATTCCCACCAGTAATCTTAAATGCATTCCCACATGCCATCAATAATCTATTTGACAATAGTTTGACTTTGCTCTCGCATGAATTGAGTAAGGTAATATCTTCCTCCCGTACCTTTTCCTGTATTTCCAGAATCTTTCCAGCCTCCAAAGGATTGGCGTCCTACCATCGCGCCTGTCGTAGAACTTTTTTTCCGGTTTACATAAACAACTCCGGCTTCGATATCCCGAAGAAAATTCAAAATTTCCTTTTTATTCTTACTATAAATTCCTGATGTAAGACCATATTCTGATTGATTTGTCATCTTGATGGCGTTGTCAAACTGGTTATACTCTGTTACGCACAAAATTGGAACAAATAGTTCCTTTTTGAGTAAAGCATTGTATATTGGCAAGCCTTCTACGATTGTAGGTTGGACATAATATCCATGCTTAAATTCTTTATTTTTTATCACTGATCCTCCTGTCAAAATGTTACCATGATTTGAAGCAAGTTTAGAAAACTTTTTGAAATTATTGTATGCATTCATGTTTATTACTGGCCCAATAAAACTATCTCGCTTTTTAGGATTTTCTACTATCAACTTACTTGTTTTTTCAAGTAGTTTTGACAAAAATTTAGATTTAACATTCTTCTGAACATAAACTCTCGAACACGCACTGCATTTTTGGCCCGAAAATGAGAATGCAGCCTTGGCAACCCCTTCGGCTGCCATATCCAAATTTGCTGTCTCAGTCACTATAGTTGCATTTTTTCCACCCAACTCCGCAATTATTGGACGAGGTTTTGTTTTACTTGATTCGCTCATTAACATATAACCAACCTCTCGTGATCCTGTAAATACAATACCGTCCACATCTTTGCTTTCAATTAATGTTCTGCCTATTTCTGAGCCTGATCCTGGAACAAAATTTATTACTCCATCAGGAATCCCAGCCTCAATCATGATTTGTACAATTTTATAACCAATGATTGGAGTATCACTAGCAGGTTTTATGACAACCGTGTTACCAGTGATTAGTGCGCCAACGCTCATTCCCACCAATATTGCTGCAGGGAAATTAAATGGAGCGATAACAGCCCACACTCCATATGGCTTCATTATGCTCGTGTTCTCTTCATTTTTACTAATTCCTTTTCTAGTAACGAATCCATTGTTTTTCCGCATCTCATCAGAATAAAACATTATAAAATCAATTGCTTCGTCAATATCTGCTATTGCTTCATATCGATTCTTCCCGTTTTCGAAAGTAAGCCATGCTGCTAGCTCAAATTTACGCCTCTTCATGATTGCGCCTATTTTCTTAAACAAATACACTCTTTTTCTGTAATCCATCTCACCCCACTTTACAAATGCAACGTTTGCCGCCTGAATTGCTTTTTTCGCATGTGTCGAGTTACCTTTCATGATGTATCCTAAAGTGAGTCTTCTGTCTGTAGGAGAACTCCGAATTGTAGTTTGTGAAGTAGAAATTTTTTTACCGTTAATGAGTATGGGATATGTTTTTCCAAATTCGGAAATAACGAAATTGATTGCACTATCATATAATTTATGAAATCGATACTCCTGATTGGCATCAAGAAAGGTTTGGAACGTGTCTTCGTTTCTAAATACCATTCCGCCTATCCAACACACTCACTAATCAAGAGACTTAGGATAGCCGATTCGTGCAGGCAATGTTCAATTATTTCT
>JARBAW010000113.1 GCA_029237505.1 Nitrososphaerales archaeon | reverse complement strand
GGTTCGGAAGTATGACATGCCCAAAATGCTATGATTTGCAAAGATCAAACCCGCAGACAATTTTAGTAAGTAATCTTCAGGATTAGAACAATACTAGTCAGAAACTAAAGTTCATATTTTTGAACAAACAATACCGAATACTAATTCATTTTTAATATGGTAATGTTTTCCATCTGAGCATGCTATACAACATTCCGACAACGTTCCAACAATAGTCAGGCCAATGATATTAATCAAGCTCCATAACTGCTTACAGCTTCTTTTGTACAGAACACTGATGAAATGATTCTGTACGATAGTAAATCTAGTATTAATCAGTCAATCTGGAACTATTAACATGCAATTGGTGTAGGATAAGCTCTATACTTCAATATCCATAGTCAGTACCAATTGATCCATCAATCCCTTCAGAATTAACTGGGCACATCAATTCAGAATTGTATAACATTTAATAATTATTTTTGCTAATCTCTGTACGTGGATTTTAAGAACACAAAAGCTTTTTCCAGCTTTTCAGTTAAGGATTTAGATGAGACGAAAAAGTTCTATGGCCAAACTTTGGGACTTGAAGTATCAGAAACAGAAGAAGGGCTAATTTTGAAAACTAGTGGAGGTAATGATGTATTTATTTATCCCAAACCCGATCATACGCCTGCGAGTTTTACAGTACTTAATTTTGTAGTTGATGGCGTTGATAAAGTAGTAGATGAACTCACTAAAATTGGAATTCATTTTCAAATATATGATAAAGGTGAACTAAAAACAGATGACAGAGGTGTTTTCCAGGGCAAACCAAAGATAGCTTGGTTTAAAGATCCCGCTGGAAATTTCTTATCTATCCTTGAAAATGATAATTAAAACAATATCTAATTCTAGCAATTAGATTATTTTATTGATATGAATTGAGTATAGTATTTTAATTACGATTGGAATTGGAATTCAAATTCTATTAGCAATCATGAATTGTTTCACCATAGAGTAAAGATGTCATATTACATTCAAGACCTGATTGGTTCTTCTTTGCTTTTCCTAATTATTATTATATTTAAAATTACGAAAGCGATTTGTAAAGTTACTATAGTAGCACTCATCAAATCTACTGGATATCCGCTTCCAGGTATGTATATGATCCATAATACAATCAAGAATATTGTTCCACCTATACCGACATAGTACCAAGGCATTATCCATTTTTTAACGGTGGGCAAAATCCAGAAAATCTGGGCCAGACCAGAGGCTAAAAAGAATATCGTTACTTCGGTTGTCATTTGACCAAGAAACATTGGAACAAGAGCCACATGTAATACCCCTGCTATTAGCGTAGATGCAGCGGCTCCATAAATTAATTCTTTAAGTACCTTATTCACATCTATTTCAATTGTTAAACCCACAAATTACTATACCGGTATAAATGGATTGGAATGATGCTTGTTCATGCATGCAACAGTCTGTTCTAGCGGTATTGAGTTATTTTCACTGAAATCCTACGTAGACTTTATCATTTTAATGCACTACCACATCAATTCTCATCAACTTTTTATACTTCGCATTTCTACTCTAAAGAAATGGTTAAGGACAATTCGACATTGCCATTTGAAGTAACATACGCTCAGGAGCCAGGTAAAGAATCGAGAACTATGAAGAGACTTGCAGTACTCGTTAAATCAGAGAATGTTCGTGATATCATTTCTTCATTAAAAGAACTAAATCTGGAGGCCACAATTTACGATGTAAAGGGAGTAACCAAAGATAAAGAAAGGGTCGCGTCAGGTAGAGGAAGTGGTACCGTTGAACTCACTTACAATTCTAGAAAGGTTATTGCCACTGTTGTTAATTCTTCCGATGTAGAAGAGGTGGTAAGTAGAATGAAGAAGGGCCTGGAAGGAAATAAGGCAGTTGTTATGATATCCTCAGTAGACGATCTTGTCTTAATCTAGACCTCTTCTTATTTTATTGATTCCTTTTTTCCTTTTTTTACAATAGCGAGTTAATACAAATTAATTTGGCATTTGGTTTTGAACCTCTGGAAAGAAGATGAATCAAAATTAAGCAGGATATTCCAGTGGAATTTGCCAAAATAAAGAGAAAAGGAATTTCAATTAAGCTATTCCACGGCGATTGTATCAGTGGAATTGAAAATAATCTATTGGAGAAATCGATTGACGTGGTTGTTACTTCTCCTCCATATAATATAGGTGTCAAATACAATCGCTACAAGGATACTCTACCCAGAAATGATTATTTGAAATTCCTAACAAATCTGGGTGGGGTAACTAAAAGAATTTTGTCTGATGAGGGATCCTTTTTCATCAATATTGGTAGCAAGCCTTCAGATCCGTGGATTCCTTTAGACGCTGCAAACGCATTGAGGCAACATTTCACATTACAAAACGTCATCATTTGGATAAAATCGATTGCTATTCCAAAATCCGATGTGGGAAAATATCCTGCCATAACGTCAGATATAGCAGTTGGACATTTCAAACCACTCATCAGTAATAGGTACCTGAATGACTGTTCTGAATTTATTTTTCATTTTACTAAAAATGGTAATGTTAAGTTAGATAAACTTTCTATTGGAGTTCCTTATCAAGATAAAACAAATATTGGTCGTTGGAAGTCAGCAATAGGGGATAGAAGAGATCGAGGAAACACTTGGTTTATACCTTATGAGACAATTTGGGATAAAAAACAGAGGCCGCATCCTTCTACTTTTCCAAGCAAGCTGCCAGAAATGTGCATTAAATTACATGGAGTGAATAAATGTAAAGTAGTGTTGGACCCTTTTATGGGAATTGGATCGACTGCATTGGCATCAGTACGATTGGGAGTTTCATGTATAGGTTTTGATATAGATAAGAGCTACCTGGAAATATGCAAGGAACGGATTATGAGCTCTATTTCAACTCAATGAATTACCTTCAATACGATTATTTTGTCAATTATTCTACAATTTCACATATCGTTCCTAAACATAAATACAAAAATGAAATTTGATGCATTAACATATTGAAACCTTCAAACTTAAAAAAAATTATATACATGTTATCATGCATTCTGTAAGATATGTGGCAAATCGTCACTATTACTCTCACTATCTTATTAGCTATTATTTCTTACAGCTCGATGGAATGGATGCATATCACAAATGATGTATATGCTCAAGATGATACTATCAATAATAACTCTTCACTTTATCAGCTTGCAAATAACGGCACCCTGGTAAGAATTATCTCCAGTAATTTAGTAAACTCTCTAAATGAATCGGCATCAATATTGCAGCTAACTAGCATCATGCAAGAAGTTAGCAATGTACAATATTCAGACAAAATCAATAGTAGCCTACACGGAATTTCTGAAAGTGATGACATTGAGAAACGGCAAATAGCTGAAGGTATCTTAGAACATTCCGATACTTTTGAGGCAATTACGTATTTACTTCCAAATGGAGATTTGTATATGGAAGAGCCGTACGATCGGCAATTAGGTCAAACTAAAGATAACTTTGCTTACAGGGATTACTATCAAGGGGCCGTGAATACAAGACAAGCATTTCTTGGAGATGTAATTGTGTCATCTTCTACTGGAGATAATGTAGCACTTATTTCTGTGCCAATATATTTGAAGGAGGATTCGTCATTGGCAGGAATATGGAGTGGTGTGTTAAATCTCGATAAATTTAACAACGTGCTTCGCGCTTTGAGTCTTCCAGACAATATAAGAGTAGTATACGTAGATGGTAATGGTCAAAAAATAACTGATTCAGATTCTCTTCTATCTAACAAGTCAGAATCTTTTGTAAATCTCAATAGTTTTAAATCTGGAAAATCTGGAAAATCCGGAAACGTCTCAGAAATCATTGATGGTACCAAATATTCGATCTCTTATGCTCCAGCAACTATTCTTTCGAAAACTTGGGTAGTTATGGTAATGATACAAAATGGTTAAACAGTTGACCCATGATTATACGCTATAATGCTATTATGATTTGACTAAACATCGACATTGTTATGACGGTAATTCTTCTTGCATGAAATCAAGATCTAATTTGTTTAGTTCAAATCCGTTTTTAAGTGTCTTGTCTGTAGGACATCTTGTAGAACATATATTATAATATCAAAAAGAAAGATTGGGGGATCTATTGAAATCAATTACTTCGTAGATAGATCTATTCTTCATCTTCGTCGTCTTCATCTTCATCTTCGTCGTCATGATCATCTTCATGATCATCTTCATGATCATCTTCATCGCCTACCACATTCACTTGCACATTTTCAGTTTGATCATCTTGATTTTCATCGCCTACTACACTCACATGAGTATCTTCATTTACGTTCTCTGAATCCGCAGCGCTACTAGTACTAGTACTGGAACTACCCTGAACATAACCACTTTGTACAAAACAATTCACTATCTGATCACCGGTTGGAGCACTGTATTGATCACTGGAATCGGACAGGCAGTTCTGGAAATTTTCGTAGTTCGTGCGGGCTGAAGTTGATTCTTCTTCTTCACCTTCAGTTTGTGCAAATATATTATTTGCCATTGTAGCTGACGACAGAAAGATGATAGATGCCGCAAGAAATATCACAGCACTTAACATTTCCTTCTTCAAATTCATATGTCGTTAACCTCTAAAAGATAATACAATTAACTGTTGGCACAATATTTTATAGCTAAATCTTCATATAATTTATTCAATAATCATCTATCAAATTCACTCATCGTCTTATTGTGGCCAAGATTTCAAAAAAATTTCTGGGATAATTTGGTGAGATTATTCAATCATTCAATCATTTTACTAGTTTGCGCCAACTTGTTGTAAGTAAAACTGCTCTTTATCAGTCTTTTCTGGTCTTATTCCTTCAATCTCAATTAAATTTTGTAATATTCCCTTTCCTTTACTTAACTTACCATCAGGTAACCTTACTGTGCCATTTATGAACGCACTACTACCACAAACAGGATTGAATGATGTTTCAATGTTGTTACCATATTTTGTCAAAGTTCTTTCTGGTGAACCATCCGAATTTAAGAAGAATCTTCCTTTCCTAAAAATAATCCTCGAATCCCCGGACGCAGTAGGAATCTCTTGTTCCCTAGTGAAAGTAAAGACCACTTTCAGATTTTCTAGTTTTTTTACGACATCTAATAACCAGTTATAGTAGATTACATTCAGAGATTCGACAGGATGATGTTCAGTGTTATTGATTTGGCTGTTGTCGCTTTCTATGGATAATTTAGTGTTACTGTAAAACAGTACAAGGTCTTGTCCAGAATCCTTTTTATCCTCCATGAATTGAATCAGGCATCTTGCAGATTGTGCTCCGTTTGCACCAGACCAGTAAGCAATGTTCTTTTCAATTCCTGCATCCACTTTAGATAAGAAATGTTCTTTAGATGGATTTAGTTTTAGTTTGATTTTATCTCCGATCTTTACCTGTTGGTTAAAATAAGCGGCAAAGGCATCTGATTTTTTTGTAACAGGATTAATATAACCATACGGCTTTTCTTCCTTGATTGTAAGTTCAATATAGTCTCTAGTTGGTGACGATGCAATTGAGTACGCTCGATTAGCCACACTTTCCTCAAAATCTCCTGATGCTGTGGGTCTTTTGAGCAAAGCACTTAAAGTTACAAATTGCCCTATACCAAAATTGAATCTCTCTGAGGCAGAATTAGGTTTTAGAGAGTAAGTGTAAGTGTCGTGTGTTTCCCTGACTTTCTCAATAATTTGCCATTCATATTCATGGGGCGATCTACTTTCAGAGTGGTTCTCAGACAATATATATCAGAAGGGTTATCAAGATTATCATATAAAAAACATTATTCGTGTTATTTTATCACTTAAACTGATTTAGTATAAGGTTAAGGGTATCTAAAATAGAGTTGATTTCATTATATCATAAGATAATTTGGTGACAGTATCTATTCCACTAACGAAGATGCAAAATAGAATACTCATTCAGAGAAAGGACAGATGAAAATTGGCCGGTGGATATGAAGATGTGATAAAAAATCCACCAGCCATTTGTTAAGAATCGAGTAAAGTCAGAGTACATAACAATAGAAAATTTAAGAATATAACTTACCTTAGTTATTTCAAGGAAAATTTATGCACATGATGATAGGAACTTGTTTTCTGTATGTGTTCTTGCAACTCAATTTTGTTTAGCATTCCAACCTCATATTTTTATTGAACTGACTAGAAAATATTCATGAATGTCTTACCATCTCATCAATGAACTGGTATCTGACATACTGGACATTGATGACATCATATTATCCGTAAATAGTGGGAGTGGGATTTGTGAAGTTAGAATCGAGAGAGGATTACCAGTACGTGTGAAAGACAAATGGATGACTATAGGCAATGAAGATAAGTCTTGGCATATACATCTGAATTTAGACAATGTGAAAACTGCAAAGTTTGTAACAGAAATTAGAGAAAGTGGAATGAGTGGATATAGTGTCAGATTCTTTGACTCAAATGGAAATATTGCAATGCGAGCTAATTTTGTCAAGATGTACGATGATAGTGGTAACTTAAGTTCAGCAAAGTTCGACAGGTATAATAAATTATTCACAAAATTTGGAAAGAAGGAAATCATATCATTTAGTCGTTGACCAAAAAAGTTCCTGTCAATTCCAAAATGCACCTTACAAAATGTAAAAAGTAAAGATACATTTTTTTACAAGATTATTGAAAAAATAATGTTTGCAGTTTAGGAAACCCCAAATTTGTACTTTATGCAACAGGGATCTTAAGTTTAAATATAAACCAGACAAATCTTGGAATATTTCAGGCTATCTTTGTAGCGACTGTCATATGAAAACTGCAAAGGAATTTTTTATTAAACAGCAAAAAGAAGAAGAACAACTAAGCAAAAAACAAAACAAATGCTTCATGTGTCACAAAATTATAGACGAAGAGAAAAAAAAGAAGGCAAGATGGCAGTGGGGCCTGGAAAGTGATGTTTTCCTGTGTGAAAAATGCTATGACCAAAAAGAACTGGAATATCAAACAAAAGTAAATTTTTGTGTGAAATGTGGAAAGAAAATTGGTTTCATAAGATATAATCCAAAACCTCAATGGAAAATAGATGGACAGTTGTGCAGAAAATGCTGGGATACTATAAAGGCGTCTAACAATTAGCTAGGGGTCTGTTGTTCATGGTTTATACATAAACCGTTTGCTTACTATGGTTTTTATGCTACTCAAATCATGAATAGAATATTGAAGCGAAAGGCCAGAAAATCAAATTCCAAGGGAATTAAAAAGAAATCTCTAATGTGGGCGGTGGTATTTGGTGTAGTATTAGTTGGAGGGTCTGTAACTGCATTTTTGACTATGGGACAAAACACAACGCCACAAAATAAAGAAGAGCCTGAACAGCTTATCAATACACTACTTCAACCAATAGTTCAAAACGCATCTGCGCTTGGAACTTCTAAATCGAATATAACCTTATTGGAATTTGGTGATTACCAGTGTCAATATTGCGCAAGGTTTCATAAGGATACAAAAGATCTAATCATGAATAATTATGTTAATACGGGAACGATTAACTTTTTGTTTAAAGATTTCGTCATAAATGATAGACCAACAGACAGGTTATCGACTCTTGCAGCCATAGGATCTTATTGTGCCGCAGAACAGGGCAAGTATTGGCAATATCATGACGAGGTATATAGGAATTCAAAAGGTGAGAATACAGACTGGGTATCAAAAAACAGTTTAACTCAATTTGCAGTATACGCCGGTGTTACTAATGCAGACAAATTTTTGGCATGTCTTGATTCTAAAAAATATGAAAGTTTAGTAACCACAAATGATAATTTAGCACGCAGCATAGGACTAACGAGCACTCCCACATTCATTCTTATCGTTGAAGGAAAACCCCCGTTAAAAATTGTAGGAGCTCAACCTTACTCTGTTTTTGAAGGTGCCATACAGCAAGCATTAATGGAGATTCCCAGTTAGGTATCAATGAACAACAAGATTTATCATTATTGAATAGATGATTACTCGACATTGGGATCACAATTAATTAACCATAATCTTGCAATCGAAACCATTTATATTTCCAATATGACAATAATAATCAAAATTTGTGTGGCATGGTGATTCAATCACTTGAATTTTATTATGGATGATATTTTTCTTAAGGAAGCGACTAATCAAAAGGTCTCTTAAAATGGACAATACCTCAAATTCAAAAAAAGAAATCAGCTTCAACACCAAGGATATCTTGAGTATAATTTTATTCCTAGTTGCTTTTCTAATTATTTGGCAAATTGTATTCTCGTTAGAAATTTGGCCACGTGTTTCCCTACCATCTCCGGCAATGGTAGCGGAGTCATTTGTTGATCTGATTTCTGAAAATACTTTGATGGAGGGTATTGCAATTACACTCTGGCGTCTATTCATTGGATTTGTAATCTCTGTAGTAGTAGGTGGATGCGTTGGACTTGTTATGGTTAGATTCAAACAATTTGGAAAAACAATGAGTTCATTTGCTTTGGGACTTCAATCTTTCCCAAGTATTGCATGGGTACCTTTTGCGATTCTTTTGATTGGATTTAATGATTTTGGAATACTCTTCGTTATTGTGATGAATTCAGTATTCTCAGTGATGAATTCAACCTATGGTGCCATTAGAAACATACCACCAATATATCTTCATGCTGCACGTAACATGGGAGCTGGCGGTTTCCTGTTGTTTCGGCATGTCATGGTTCCTGCCTCAGCACCTTCTCTCATAATGGGTCTAAGACAAACTTGGTCATTTGCCTGGCACGCATTAATTGGTGCAGAAATGCTGATAACAACTGGATTAGGATTGGGTTATATTCTGGCAATAGGAAGAGAGTTTTCCAACATGAGTCAAATAATTGCAACTATGATTGTAATTTTTGCTGTTGGATTGATATTTGATAGATTTGTTTTTTCAAAAGTCGAAGAAAAGGTACGCGAAAAGTGGGGTTTATCCTCTTAATGATAAATGCATCACAATATTTGACTTTTTAAATAGTAACGTAGCAAATTTCCTATCTAGTTTCTTTTTCAATGCACTAGATTCTTTTATCCCTATTGATGAAGATATGAAAGTATGGGTTGTGAAATCTAGATACCTACAACATTTATCTAGTTCCTGTATTAGTAGTGTTTCGATACAACTGTTTCCCTTTAGGGAAAAGCTCTCTTTTTAAGAGATAATTTTCAATTGATATTTTTCCCGGACCTAGAATAACTAATGTACAGCAAATTGATATCAGAAGCAATTCAAATTCATATCCGCCAATAAATCCTTTAGATATTTTGGCAGTTACTATTGCGCCAATCATTTCTATAATAAATAATGCTGAAGCAACTCTAGTTAATATCCCAAATAAGATAGCTAAACCGCCTATCACTTCAAGGAGTGCAATTGGTATGAACAGTTCGGGCGGTAAATTAATTGATTGAAAAAAACCATATCCCCTGATATATCGAATAATTTTGGTATGCCATGGGCGATAAATACAATACCCACCATAATTCTGATAGGCAATAAACCGTCAAAAATTGAATTCATTTTCCAAATATCATACGAGTTCATCAATTTATAAATCAATAAGCTTGTCCTGGAGCCTAGATTCAAGAATTTGAGTCAATATCCCAACGGTACAACGATTTTCATACTAATTTCTACGTTAATTAAAAAATATCAATGGCATTATTGCTGTAACTTGGTAATATCTTAATTCGTCTTGCAATCTTGATATTTAAGTCCTACTCAATTTTCTCATAAATCAAACAAAAACACACAATTCATCAGAAATTTATTGATTATTTTGTTATTTTGTGCGGTTTTCTATATACAATAAGTTCAAGAAAAATTTAAATAAAGTAGTATTGTTTCATATGAAAATGGCTACATTTTTTGTTTTGTCATTAGCAATCACCTTTGCTCTTGGAATGTTACTAGTACCAGCAATTGGTACTGTTGTGTTTGCTGAAAACATGACTGGAAACATGACCAGCATGGGAGATAACATGACAGGAATGACCGGTAATATGACTGGTAACATGACAGGAATGACCGGTAATATGACTGGTAACATGACAGGATAAATAGGTTATCTATTACCTATTCGGAGCAAATGATAATAACAATACCGAAACGAGAATCCTCCCTATTTCTTTTTACTATCTTTTAAGATTCAATATAGTAAGTATAGTAAGCATAACCTTACTGTTTGTCACACTAGCTAAATACTCCTGATAAATATGAATACAATTATTTCTGGGTGGATTTACCGTTGATTTGATAACTACTGGCTAATTTACAACTCTTACTAATTTTCATATAATTGGCAAATACTGCAAATAACAAAATAATAGTGGAAATTTCTCTTATTATGGTTTGATTAGCAGCCAAAAAATCTGATACTGCAAAACCAAGTGCCCCAAAAGTTGAAGCAATTGTAAATGCGAAAGTCGAACAGCTGACACATGTACTAGAAATTATGCTAATTGTTGTACCGGATAATGCAGATCTACTTATTTTCAATTTCAAGTTCCTCATTATATGAAGACTAAAGTTTACCAAAATACCTACAAGAATTGAATTAATACAAGACAATAAGAACATTCCAAGCATGTCACTTGGCACATAAAAAACCAAAAAAGGTGAAAAAAACAAAATATTATCAAACGTGTTTGTTACTAACCAAAAAACCATGCCCGTAATAGATGCTATTGCAGTGTGTATTGGATTCGAAAAAGCTGTCCTAAAAACTGGATTGATTGAGTTAAATATTTTCAATTTTTTTCTTAGTGATCTTTTTTGGTTTCAACAAATAAAAAGTATTAGAATTTTCCAACATCAGATATCTTGTTTCGCTACCTCGATTCATTGCATAATATCTTCTTAAGATTGTTTAAATAGATCACAAAATGTAATTAGGGGGACCTAACAATGAAAAAAATCAATATCAATCTACGATGGACCATACTAATAGCTGCCATATTGATACCAGCATCATTTTCTGATCTAAATTACGGATTTGGACAAGAAAATGAGACAGCTCCAGCTGGAGAATCAAACAAATATGTCAACTATTTAGAAAGTGCCAGAAGCCTACTCAACCAAACATCAGTGGAGTATAAGAACGGCAACTTTACGGGAGCCGAGGAACTCGCAGATATGGCGTATCTGGATAATTTCGAACATGTGGAAGACATACTTGAAGAAAAAGGATCACATAGTTTCATGGAAGATCTTGAACACATGATGCGAGAAGACTTGCGTGAGTTGATCAAAGACAAAGCTGATCAAACTGATCTGGATATGCATATTAATGCTACAGACACCAAGCTCGCAGAAGCAATTGATCTGGTAAAAAGTGCTGAATAGAACAGAAAAACAAAGTTGAGTTAAGATGAATTCTACTCAATTTTTTCTTTCAAATTAATCAATTTCCAAATACGATGGCACGGTAAATTCTATGAAATTCGTTAAATTGATACTCCTAATAGAAATTCAAATAGAAAATCAATATTGTAATTAGTATATACAATAAGGAAAACCATCGATTCAATTCAATAACTCTCCAAAAACCCCTTCAATTCTATAGATATTCTTTTAAAGATCTAAGAGAAATATCATTTTATGACGTTTGATGCCGCCTGGGGGTGGACAAAGTGATTGATTATCTTGGATTAATCGTTCTTAGATTGTTATCTTTCTCCTCAAAGTGGATCGAAGAGTATGTTATAAACAATGTCTTAGAATTTGTAAAAAGTTTTGAGCATGTTCTTATGGTTCTAACTGTAGTAGCATTTTTCCTAATAATAATATACATGACAATGAAGCAGCTAAAGAAATTGCCGAAATATTACGTAATTGAAATAGAGGATGTATATGGTAATAAAGCCGCTGTAGATGGATTAAGAATCAATTTTACAACATTTGCCGCCGCGAAGAGCTATGCTCAATTTTATACTAATATGTACGGCCAGCAATACAAGTTCAGAATTGTTGGACGTAATAGAATATTGAATTATTCTCATCATTAGTTCCGTCAACTTATTCATTATCTAGATTGAGTGTTTTGATATGGATAACCATTAATTGTGATTTTCACAGTTTTATCTCATTTAGCCAGATTTTCAAGCAGTTTTTACATATATGATATTCACGCGGATCCGTTCCAGACGGTGAATAAAATGATTTGTACTCTTCAGAGTCTTTTCTGCAAAAATCGCAGTTCATAATAAATAAACGTCTTCATTGCTTTTATGTCTGATCCAACAATTCCCCATTTGATTCTAGAAAATCAAGCTAAATTGAGTCGATGTACTTGATTTAATAGAGAAAGCTCATTTTTGGTCCACTTGTGTAGAAATGCTAATAATTTTTACATCGTCTTAATGGTAACTATTTTTTCCAAAGTTTGATGTAATTGAGATGTTATATGAAACTTTGAGAATCAAAAAGTAGACCAACTCATAACACAATCTTCATATTGGTATTGATTTCCTATTAGTATAATGCGATTTTTTTCCCTAAAGGAGTATCAATTAGTGGGGTTAAGTGTTTGTCACTAAATATGAAAAAAATATTAGTTACAATTGATGGTTCAAAAAACTCCATGAAAGCTGCCGAATATGCAGTTAGTCTCGCCAGAAAATATGACTCTGAACTAACAATATTGTATGTATTATATTCGGAATTGGGGTTTGCTTATTCAAATTTAATCGGTGTCACAACTCCAAAAGCGATAGAGGATGTATTGGAGACTCAAAAGAAAGATGTACAAAAATGGTTTGATGAAATAAGAAGTAAGCTTGCAAACACCAAGATTCCTATAACCGACAAAATCATTGTCTCGGTGTCATCAGTAGTTGGTGAAATAGTAGGATTTGCAGACAAAGAAAAAATGGATTTGATTATATTGGGAACCAGGGGAAGAACAGGATTCAAGAAATTGTTACTTGGAAGCGTTGCAGAAGGCGTAGTTAATCATTCTTCATGCCCTGTAATGGTAGTTAGATAAACTTGTTGCAAATTTGAAAAAAATATCATGTGTAATAATTCTTGATTTTACAAACTAGACCAAATTTAAAAAGAAAAACAAATTTTTTTATGATTATAATTATCTAAAAATTTTCACTCTATTTAATATAGAACAATATTAAAAAATAATGGTAACTAAAGCTCATAAATGTGCAAGATCATATTATTATATTGCTAAAAAATAGTAAACAATTTATCAATTTGATAAACATGTGTCGGGAAGAAAAAGAAATTGGTAAGAGATGTCAGCTTTTTAAATATATTAATTTTTTAGTACCATCAGAGCTTAGGGTGACTATCCCATCGATAATCAGTCACGATTGTATAGATCAGTTCCTAAGTACCATGGAAGAAAAAATATCTCCACCAATTTACGAGCTCGCAATTTAAATTCAGAACAAAAAGTTACAATTCGACTTTAGACTTTATTATATCAATTGAAATTAACTTTATTTTTCTAATTATACAAAAATCATGCATAAAGAGAATAATTTTCTGATTATTCTCTATGTAATTCAAGCATGTGTTCTCTTAGTTCCTCTTGGGTATTGAATGTCATTCCACATGCAGCACATTTTTCTTGATCATCTGATGACATGACATACACTATTCAATATAGAATATAACGATTTCAGTTTACTGCATGAAACGGTTTTGAAGTCAGGACTATTTCATATGAAATATCTTTTCGGGTTTTATCTTTAATATCACTCTCTTTTCGCCTTTTGCTTTTGGATATTTGTCCATGTTGGTATATTTTCTTGCGAGTTTATCGATGTGTTTTTCAGCGACATCTCCTGTAATTTGCTCAATCACTTTACCCCTGATGGTAACCATTTCATATTGATTATCTTGATCAATAATAGATAATGCTATTCTAGGATCTCTTGAAATATTTACTTGTTTTATTCTACCCAATGCAGTATTGATTAGAATGTTATCATCTTCAATATCGACCCACGTGGGTGTAACATGTGGAGAGCCATCTTTCATTAATGAAGACAAAAAAGCAAAATTCTTTCTTTCAAAAAGATCTTTAATCTGAGGATCACTTAATTTTGCACTTGATCGTTCACCCATACGCAAGATATTAACATCATTTTTAATAACAGTTTCCAATGGAAATCAAACGGTATTGTGTGGTATTATGACATTCAAGTTTTAAGTAAAAGAATATGTTTGTTAACGGTTAATGTTAAAAAATTCGAAATTTTCATATATTAAAATGAGTCATAATGTTTAACTTGACACCTCAAAATAATGACAATTCTGTATTGAAGGGCCTAGCGGAAATTGAAGAAATTGCTAGAAAGAATTCTCTGCCTTCAATTGGGCCTATCAAGGGAAAAATCGTAGAAAGTGTAATATCGGAACACAAACCAAAGAAGGTGTTAGAAATTGGAACATTACATGGATACTCGGCAATTTTGATTGCTAATGCTATGTCTGCCTACATATCTGAAAACAAGAATTTTGATACTGATACGAAATATAGAGGACCTATTGTTATAAGTGTAGAAAAGGATGAAAAACTTACGACCATAGCTAGAAAGAACATTATTAATTCAGGATTATCTAAATTAATTCAAGTAATTAACGGGGATGCGAAAAAGGTCATTCCAAGCCTCGAAATCAAATTTGGTATGATCTTTCTAGATGCCGCAAAGAACGAATATCTAAAGTATCTTCAGCTTGTTGAACAGTATAGTTTGCTTGAAAAGAGAGCGGTAATAGTTGCCGACAATGTAATATTATTTGAGGATGAGATGAAGGATTATCTGGATTACGTTAGAAACTCTGGCAAATATCTTAGCCACACAACAGAGACAAGCTTGGAGTTTACCAAGAATGTAACAGATGCTCTTGAGGTAAGTGTTAGTCTTCAATAGTAGTTTAGTTGACAAGCCATTAATACGATGTTATCGTATAGTAGATTAGAATTAATGAGTACTGAGAAAAAGAAACCGTTAAAGCGCGATCATGCGTTAAACGATGCTACGAGTGGACAATTTGGAGAAGAACCATCAGATATTCCAGAGGAGCATTCCGAAATACAAAAACATGAGAATGAAAGAAAAAAAATTGCTAGAAAATTTTCAAAAAATATTTAAAGATTATTTTCATAATATTGGCGTAACATGATATACTGAAACACTAAGATTCAGAGATTAATATTTACGCTAAATAATTACATTGTTAAATTATTTCAAAGCACTATATCCTAGACGAGAAAGTTTCACTCTTTATAGTCAATGCATTATGATAGCATTTGAAAATGGCTGGAAGTATTCCAATTGGTTCACCATCCACTGTAACGGTAACATCTCTCTCTTTTGGAAAGAACCTAACTTCAGAGGCCTGATAATAGAGGATGTCCTCTTCGAATTTGTAATTACTTTGACCCTTTAATTCGATTAGTTTATCAAGCATCTTCAGACTCCCAGAGTTTTTTAATATCATAATGTCCAGCAAACCATCCGAAAATTTTGCTCGAGGCGT
The DNA here is from genome assembly GCA_029237505.1 of Nitrososphaerales archaeon. Lineage (GTDB taxonomy): Archaea > Thermoproteota > Nitrososphaeria > Nitrososphaerales > Nitrososphaeraceae > TA-21. The sequence goes on along the minus strand of JARBAW010000113.1, from coordinate 10,391 downwards.
CGCCTTAAAACCTCCTCCAAGAAAACGGCCATTTGCAACAACACCCATAGTCATCTTGGATGAGATTTTTTTGTGTCCATCAATCACAATATCACATTCGTTACTGTTGTATGCTGGAAGCGTAGCGACTATGCTTGCCATGGTCGATACAAAACGACTTTTTATTTTTCTTCTTACTTTCTTAGATCTATCAATAATTTCAGCTCCAATACCTATTTCTGCTGCATTTAATATAATTCTCTTATGCGTTAAAGAAGGATCATCTTTATCTGTTATAAAAGCCAATATAACATCTATCTTGCGTCTTTTCATTTGCTTAATTCGTTTCAAAGCCTGAACTCCTTGATGCTTTAGTCCAAGGGATCTTGCCAATACATTCCGACTTCCTGATGGGATAATATACATAATACCATTAGGATTAGCTAGCTTAAGTCTGGATTCGAAAATAAATTTTTCAAGATTTCTATTCTGTGGTTGAAAAATAAAAAATCCATTTGCAATTTCATTAATTGTACCATCTCCGCCAATGGCAACAATGTTTTCATAGCCTTTCCGTAATAACCTACGTGTAACAAGTATACCATCGTTGGTTTTCTTTGTAAAAATAATTCTATGGTTGGTTGGTAGAAATTCCTTAACCTTACTATAGGTTAGGATCCAGTTTTTCCCCGTGTTTCCTCCTTGGGAATTTGGATTTAAGAGCAATATCATTTCTTTGGGGTTAATTTTATTCAATTCCTTTATGATATTTTTATTTTTTAAAAGGCTATCATTAGAAGTTCTCATAATTTTTATCTACCTAATATCATATATTCAACAACATTTGAAAATGTTGAAATCAGGATATTCCCTCTAAGGTAACAGTATGTGAGTACTGCCTTGTCAACATTGACTGCTATTTTAGTATACATAAATGAATTCTATTTGGATAGCTATCATCTAAATCTTGAGATCGCAAATCATTACTAAATTTAAAATCATTCGATAAAAGACGAGATCTATCTACACGAAAAAGGTAAGAAACTATTTGTTTGTTCCTATGCCTTCTTTGACTTCTTCGCTAATATTACTAACGACATCCGCTGCACCGCCTAATATCTTTTTGCCCACTTCTCCAGTTTTATTTAGAACATTTCCTAATGTATCATTTTTCTCTAATTCAGAAGCAGTTTGATTCATACTTGCAGTTGCATTTCCCATCACATTCTTTGCGTCTGATGTCATATTTTGAGCATGTCCTATTGGTACATACATTAATACAAATGTGAACATTAAGCCTATGATTCCTATGTAGAGTTCTTTTTTCATCAAAGTTGGTTGCACAACATTGTTTTAATATATATGCAATCAAGTTCAAAATCTTGTTATCAGAAGGTAAAGTTACCATATCCCGAACAATCCCATAAAATTGGTGCATATGACAATTTAATTTCGTTTGCGAAATAAGATCAGATAATCCAGCTTCAAAGGTTTTTCAAAACGAAAACGTTTAGATTATTTGTATTGTAATGTATAGTGATTAATTGCAAATGGTTAATCACAAACATGAAAAGGGTACAGAAAATGTATTGATATTACAGGGAGGAGGGTCCCTTGGCGCCTTTGCATGTGGAGTGTTCAAAGCATTGGCCAAGAAAAATGTAAAATTTGACATAATAGCAGGTACGTCAATAGGTGGAATTAATGGAGCAATAGCTGCTGGAAGTAGAAATGATACACCTGAGAAGGATCTAGAAGATTTTTGGTTGGAGCTGGCACAAGGCAGCTATAATATAGTACCGGACATGTTCACTCTTGATTTTGATTACCAAAAGTATCAAACGAAATTGAAGAGGTCCCCTGCTGCGTCTGTAAACGCTGCTTTTTTTGGAGTACCTAATTTTTTTATTCCTAGGTGGTTTAATTTCAACGCACCAAATTCAAATCTCTCACAGCCAAAGGAGTATGTTCAGCCACCATGGAAATGGACGTACCTATATGACAACTCAATTCTAGGAAATACTATTGAAAAATACATAGATTTTAAAAAACTTTCACCAAAAGTTCACCAAAATGATTCAAATACTAATAATAGTAACGTTAACAACAGTACTCGCCTCATAATTACTGCAGTAGATGTACTTACGGCAGAACCGCTTATCTTTGATAGTTATAAAAAACCAATCGAAATGAAACATCTTCTTGCTACTATAGGCTATCCACAATACGGATTTCCATGGGTGGAAGTAAGTGAAGGGACGTTTGCTTGGGACGGGTCGCTGTTAAGTAACACCCCGATAAGAGAGGTAATGGTAGCATCTCCAAGTAAGAACAAAAATATTTTCGTTGTGGAAAATTATCCAAAGAAAATAGAAAAGCTCCCAGCGAACATGAGCGAGGTTATGTCAAGGGCCAAAGATATCATGTTTAGTGACAAGACTCAAAGCCTTGAAAAAATGTCTAGACTCATTACAAGACATGTAAATTTGATCGAGGCGTTATATGACGTATTTCAGGAATCTGAAAAATCAAAAATTGACAAAGACAAAATTGAATACATTACTAAGGAACATTCCACATTGGTTCAAAAACATGGCGCCAAGATTCTGAAATTAAACAGGATTACTAGGATCAATCCAGAAACACCTTATCCTCTGCAAAACGCTGACTTTTCTTTGGATACTATAAAGGAATTGATTAAGCAAGGAGAGAGAAAGACATTAGAGTATTTAAAGTAACAACAATGCCCAAAGTAACTACGAATCGTGCATCATAAACCCATGCACACTGGCACTTCGTGATTTGACTAACCAGAATGTTGCTAGTTAATTTAGTATTTTCCTTTCCCAGTCATTTTTATGTGCGCCTTCAGGAAGTCGAATCCATTTATCATATGCATCATCATATTTTTTAGTCCAAGTGCCACAAGTATTATGAGTATCTATTTTGACTGTTGATTTACCTTTAGTGTGAAATCCTTCCTCATCTATCTGCAATTCTTTAGAATTTGAGATATTTGAGAGATATTGGCTATCATGTCTATTTTCCAAATGTTCCTGAATAACAGGATTATTTGCGTCTCGCCAAATAACTAATCCATCTGATGAGTTTGATGCGATTGATAGAGTGGCCTTTATTAGGCGATCTGTGGGTGGATCGTAATGAAGTTTGGAATAGTTGTAGGTTGTAGTTGGATACACAACATATCTAATGGGCTTGTTAAAAATTTCTGAGAATATTTGCAATTGCTTGTCTAGGGTAGAAACATTATAGTAACATCCGCTTGCCACTACTAAACCATCAATAAAATCAATGTATTTCTTCACAACTAATCCAGTTTTTGTTCCTTCAAAATATACTGTTGGGTAAAATTTAACATTTTCACTTTTATGTTTGAGCTCCTCTGATAACTTCGTATCTTCCATGAAATCCATGTTATTTTTAAACTTGGTATTAGATTTAGTACTTATCCAATTGAAATCGTCAATTGTAAAACCTTCAAATGATTTCGGATATTTCTTCTCAAGAGAATTAAAATATTTTATCCAGCCTTTCCAATTGTAGCTAGTGTTAATGTTTCCCTCTGAAGGAGGTAAAAGAATAATAATTATCTTTAGATTTGTTTTATTTGCATTATCTAATAATTGACCTGTAGTTTTAACTTCTGTGGAATCCTCAAAGTTATTCATTACATAATAGTACTCTTGATATCCCATTTTGAGCAAGATGTCGATTGCTTTTTTCTGTTCCACGCCAGTAAGATGCTGTAACACATAACTGCCATTGATAGGTGTCCAAAGTCCTACAGGGATGTTTCTAGCTAACCCTTCTCGTGAAGTAACAATATTCTTATCGTTATCAATATTAGTATCGTGCGCTGCATTTGCATGTTGTAATGTTTCCTGTACCTCTGTTACCTTGAAATAATTATTAATTACATTCAATGAAACAAGATATGCGTAAAACAAATCTTCATGTGAAAGAAAGATTTCTGTCAAGAAAAAACAAGAGATGCCAATCCCGAAAAAAATAATTAATGTAACTTTCATGCAAAACAAACTATTTGTGACTCTTTTAAATATATATCAATCCTATTCTTGTGATTCTAAATCCAATGGATTCTTCTGTGGACAAGCAACTCCTCCTCAGTATTTAATCTCCAACCGCATATCTCACACATAAGAAGATTTGATATCTCTTCAATCTTTTTCGGAATCCCGACAGTGAGAATATTTTCTAATTGGATGATTTGATATCTTGTAAGATTATGGGAATCCAAATAATTTCGCAGAATTTCCTTAATGATCTTCACACCGTTCTTCTCATTTTCTTCTAATGATACGCTTAACTCGTCGGTTTCATGTTCCGTAAAGATAGTAGATACTACATCCTGAGAAGTCAGATAGTTTTTTACAGCCTGGGCAAGCAATACATCACCTGCAAAATTGATAACTATATTTTCCATATAGACCAGTTTTGTTTTATACAGGGTATGTTTAGTATCATAAATATATAGTATAGTTTAAAATCTTGTTACTATTTAACCCTCACAAAAAATTGAGCCGTAATAAAATCCTTATACAATAAATCTATCCAAAATTGGGGGTGAACTTTTGAAGGTGCAAGAAAAAAGAATAGTAAAAATTTACTTTGACATTTGGGAGAAAGCAGCTTCCGCAGCTTTTTTCATTTCCTCTTCTGAAAGATCTTTTTTGTGTGTTGCTATTGACCAGAGATGACCAAATGGATCTTCGAGTCTACCATGACGGTCTCCCCAGAATTGATCTTTAACAGGATCTAGCGATTTCGCTCCAGCGGAAATCGCATTATTGAAAACCGAATCTACATCATCTACATACACATACATTGAAACTGGACTTCCACCTATTGTCTTTGGCGAATGACATTCCATCTCGGGATATTCATCTGACAACATAAATACAGAATCGCCCAACTTCAATTCAGCATGGGCAATCCTGCCATCGGGCCCTTTCATACGACATCGTTCTTCAACACCAAAACCTTTCTTATAAAATTCTATTGCTTCATCACCATTTTTCACGATCAGGACAGGCGTAATCGAGTGATAGTCTTTTGGAATTTTTTCTATTTCGTTCATGTATTATTTTATTACTTATTGTATATATCATTTTGTAAGTATGTAAATAATTAAAAAATATCATATATTGATGGAATCTGAATGTAAGGCAATCTCCCACTCTAGCAGATGCAAAATCCTGAATTGCTGAAGGAAAAAGAGAGAATCACTAATGAAGTCTCAAAACACTTTCAGATTTACTGAAGTAAATCGCGAGATAAAAACACCAATAGGTAAAGTGTTTTCGGCCGTGTCTGGTTGCTTTAGGACACAGTATATTAACTGAGAATGACGCACAAAATATAAGGTGCATTCTCCATGATGGATATGGTCTTTTAATAGGTTAGGAAACTATTTTAACGAAAGGTGAATGATACATACTATATTGGATTGTAGTAACAACCATATATCACATACGACATACTTGAGATAATATCGGTGATATTCCAACAAATATGAAAGTCTTGTCAGATACAATTCAGCTGCATTCAAAGGGAGAAGGTGACATCATAGACATGACTATGCAATTATCAAATATAGTAAAGGAAAGCAAAATTATTAATGGAACTTTGACTATTTTTGTTTCAGGGTCTACAGCGGCAGTAACAACTATTGAATATGAACCAGGGCTAGTACATGATTTTCCAGAAATGTTATCCAGAATAGTCCCAAAGGACATAGAATATGAACATGATAACACATGGCACGACGGCAATGGACATTCCCACGTACGATCATCTCTGATAGGACCCAGCATAACTATTCCCATCATAAGAGGCAAATTGACGCTTGGAGTGTGGCAGCAAGTAGTCTTTTTAGAAATGGATACGAGATCTAGAAACCGAACTGTAATTTTACAAATGATCGGTGAATAGACATAGGAAAGTCCTTTAAAATTCGTTCAGCTATTTCTTAACTGATTCACTAAATATGATTTATCAGTGGAGTAGTCTTCCGTACAATCCATAGAAATTGGTACTAAGCACATTGCCATCAGTATTATTTATTCTAATTTGTAGATATCCATAATCTTTAGTGTTCACATAAGGCCACTCCGGACTGGGCTCTCCTTCATAATGGCTCCTACCACCTGCCCCAGAAATGAACCAATGACCATTCCTTGATTCAGCCATTATGTGGTTATGGGCTGAAATTTCATAAACTTGGACACTTTTTGAAACATTGCTTTCAATACCTGATACCATCACAATCGTAGAGTTTCTTACTGGGTGATGTGACTCTGGAGTATGTGCAGGTTTATGGGCCAGTAATACGACATTTTTGATTCCATTCATCAAAGTTCCATTTGTTACCACTGACTGTCCCCATTTCATCTGTAATTCAGTATCTCCGTTTGTATTTAACGCGATCAAAAGGGTTGTATCATTTGCAATTTTTCGATACCAATGGTCTCCGCATAGTTTCAGTGCTTGATTAAGAATTTTTGAATTTCCATCCTCCTCCGAGTCATGATTGCCAACTATGCAAGCCAATTTGTTTGCTTTTATTAAATCACCATAAATATTGGTAAAATTAGTCAAGTTAGCTTTGTAACAAAGATCTCCAAGAGCAATAAACAGATCCGGATTATCCGATTTGACTTGATCAACTAAATGATTAGAACAATCCATATCGCCAGCAGCATTAATTACTGTCACGCTTGAATCATTTTTCTTGCTGCCATTAAAAATGGTAGAACTAGTTGTGTTTTGATTAGTTGTATTTTGATTAGTAACGTTTTGTGAATATGAAATAGAAATAAAAAGAGTAACAAATATAGTTATTAATAATGGGTATAATACAAATTGAATTTTGATCATTATCTATACCGACTCTATCCTTTGGATAATAAAGACATTTGGCTCGAGCAAACGACCTTAGATACCCTCTATCAATCCTGGGTTTTTGATAATAAAGCATTGTGGTACAAATACTTAAGTGAAAAAAAAGTCAAATAGTCTACATATTCAATATAGTTCAAGATGATCCAAACAGATCAATACTCACAATCCTAATATGAAGAGATTTGTTAATACTTGATGTGTTTAACAAGAATTCTTGTAGAATATGTGGCTCTAATTTGATACCGTTTGCACTCTGCAAGATTTGTAAAGAATCAGTAAAGTGGACTTGTGATAAATGTAATATCATAGAAGAAGTAAAACATTCAGACTTTTATTGTACAATTTGGATGAGTAGAAGGTTAGGATTAGGATTAGAAGATCCCATTGGATTTGAGATGATAATAAACAAATGAACCTTACGGATATAGATTCCACAATACAAATTGATGCCAAGTTATGTGGGTCTTTGCACAAGAGAAGGATTGCGTATTCCATCATGGAATTTCATCATTCTCTTTACACGAACAAGAAAGATATAATTATGGGACAAATCCGTGCTTGTGAGCTACTTTACAAATATGTTATTGATAATCTTGATAGAAACGTTCTAAGGAAAGAGATATTAGATTTGAAATTGATGCTAGATCTTATAGAATAGAAAGACATCAAACACTATTCAACGAAAACCTTTTGAACACATCTCTTTTTTATGAAGAGTGATAATGCTACTGGAATTAGTGAGGCCAGAGCTATAGTAAGAAAAATCAAATTATATGATTCAGGAGAAGGATATGAACCAACGTTTTTGATCAATACTTGATTTGTCTGCATGTAAATTCCAGCAACAGCAGGCCCAACTGATCCTCCCACCAAATTAAATAGAACAGTCATTCCAAGGGATATTCCACTAAATTTTCTCGGTGTGGATTGTAGAATAATATCAAAACCACCGACTTGCATTAATGACAAACCTCCGGCAATTATCGCCAAATTTGTTGAAACTAAAATTCCGGTTGAGTGAAACATAAAGAGACTAGAAAATCCTATAGCACTAACAATGCTGCCAATTATTGTTGGTTTTATGTTACCTAATTTAGATACAATAAAACCAGAAGAAGGAGCAAATAATAGAAACACAATCATAAATGGAAGTTGTATATTTGCGGTTGTAATAACACTCTCCCCAAATCCAAATGGTACGGGACTTCTTACTAGAACGGGAACAGTTTGAAAAATTGTGAACATTGATAGAAACGCAATAACTAGAATGATATTTGCAGATAGAATTGTCTTATTGGCCATTAATTGAAAATTAACCAAAGGTGATTTTGATTTCTTTTCCACGATCACAAATAGTACGAGTGAAGTAACACCTACAATTAGGAATATAATGACTTGGTAATATCCAATATTATTCGTCTGTGAATAAGAAAGAACCATAAGTAGAGAAATTACTGTAACTGCAAGGGTCACAGCACCCTTCATATCTATGTTTTTCCGACTCTTATCATTTGTAATCTCATCATTGGGAATACTCATCTTGCTCTCATGCGAATCAGTAGGAATAACTTGTTCTGACGAATCAGTCAAGCCTATAGCTTCCTGCTTATCATCAATATATCGCCTAACGATAAACCATAGGCCAATGGCTACAAATACAATTGAGAAAAAGGTGGTCCTCCATCCAAAATTCTCTATTATATTTGCTCCCAGCGCCAAACCAACCACGGACCCTGCTGCGAACATAGAACTGAACACACCCACACCTATTGCAAGTTTATCAACTGGAAACTGATCTCGTATGATCCCAAATGCAATAGGGAACATTGAGATACCAATTCCTTGGATTACTCTGGCAATTATCAGAAAAGTAATATTTGTTGAAATCCCTCCTAGAGTTATTCCAATAATGTAAACAATCATTATGATCATGACCATTTTTTTCCTACCATAGATATCGGAGAGCTTTCCGACTAATGGGGTTGCAACAGCACCGGCAATAAGATATGCAGACAGAATCCACGAGGATGTATTGTAAGAGATATCAAATTCCTGGATTATATCTGGTATTGCAGGCAGTAACATTGTTTCACCATACATGGCAATTAGTAGTGCAGAACCTAATATCGCTAATGACATCCAGGCTCTTCTCGTTACTTTTTGATTCAGGGATGGCGATGTTGGATTCCGATTATTGTTACTATCATGAGGTTGCGTCATTTCAATTCAAATCTTCATAATTTGTTCGATACATCTTTTTAATGTATCTAATCTATTTAACCAAATATTGCAAGAGAGAGTTAATGATGACAAAAGGAGTTGTTTCTACAATCGCTCGAATATCTAATATAATGCTTCGAAAGTGCAAGAGATTTTCTTTCTACGTATTTAGTCAATTCGAATATCATTTTACCATCGAGGTGGTAACCTAATTTTATGAAATCTAAATTTTGATCTTATCGTATTGAGCAGAAAATTGCGGATATTTTATTTTCATTTCTATCATTGCTTTTGTGATTATTTCTGATATGACCCAATTCCTAAACCATTTCTTATTTGCTGGAATTACGTACCAGGGAGCCTGCTTCATGCTACAATTATTAATTGCATCTGCATAAGCAGATATATATTTATCCCATTTTTTTCGCTTTTCAAAATCGTCTTCATTGACTTTCCATCGCTTCTCTGGATTCGATAATCTTTCAAGAAGTCTCTTCTTTTGCTCTTCCTTACTAATGTGCAAATAGAATTTTAATATTTTGACATTATTTTCTGATAGCATGTTTTCGAACTGCCTTATCTGATCAAATCTTTTCAAACACGTCGATTCGGGAGCCAATTTCTGAACACGAACTTCAACAACATCCTCATAATGAGAACGATTAAATACTGAAACAAAACCTTTACGGGGTACAGTTTTGTGGATCCTCCATAAGAAATCATGCGCCAATTCTTCAGATGTAGGTACCTTGAATGACTCAACTCTGCAGGAAACTGGATTAAATGCACTTATCACATCTCTTATTACCCCATCTTTGCCAGAAGTGTCCATACCTTGAAGAACGATTAGCAATGCTTTTTCGTTTTCAATGTATAGTTTGTACTGTAATTCTGACATCGATGATTTAAGCATTGGAACCTTGTTTTCAAGATCATCTCTTTTTTTACCAAATGTATCATCAGGATCAAAATTGGAAAGGTCCATATGTTTTCGGGGTCGGATTACCAATTTCTTGATATCTTTCAACAGTCATTCCTGATGACCAATGATATAACAATGTTGTCCCCTCATTGGAACATATGACGTTACCACCCAATTAAAGTTCGTGAAAGTCTAACTGCCGTCATAGTTTGTCACTTATTTTTATCACTTATTATATCCTTCTAGTCAAAACTGGTGGGTCAATAGTAGGTGGTGTCAAATTTCTGCCCGCCAGTATTGAAGCAGTATTCTCTTGATGTTGGATCAG
>JARBAW010000112.1 GCA_029237505.1 Nitrososphaerales archaeon | reverse complement strand
GAAACTCAGAAATGCCAATTTAACTTTTAATAACAAGAATTAATTTGTTATCGAATTCTACTGCCAGAGAATTTTGTTTCAAACGCGAACGAATGACATCGGCGTATTCTATGAATTTTTGTTCTTCCATTATGTCTGTGTGAACTTCCAGCCGGGTGTACTTTACCGGTTCAAATTTTCCCTCAAAATAACCATCGAATTCTATTAACGACATACTTCCATATCTGGAGGCTATTTCCTTTACAACATCCATGTAACCCTCTGTTCGAGGCAAATAAAATTTCACTGAATGTGGTAGTACTTTGGTAATATACCCTTTTTTGGACATAAAGTAATGTGTGAAACATTATATCTATTAATTTGCGATGTTGTAATTCATAAATAGAATAATGAATATAGCTATTCGATGCAAGGAAAGTGTTCCGTCTGCGGAATAGATAATGTTGAGTTGGAACAAAAAAACATTCAGGGAGAGGACAAAAACGTTTGCGCTACTTGTGCTAACGAATAGGCCTTCCCATTTTTTTATAAATACATATGGGAATTATCAGTGATCGATTATCAAGTGACAGAACAATACGCAAACCATGATTTGAATTGAGCGTGTGATTTTGCATTTTTAAGTTATGTTGTGCAATACTCCATATGGGAGACGAAAAGAAAAAGGAAACAAAAATCGAAAAGAAAGATGAATTTGGAGACACAGTGGAAAAAACAGAAATAGAAGAGAAAGTAGAAGATGACTGACCCAAATCATCTAATTTTTTTGTATGTCAGAAATGCCAAAAAGCGCGAACTAGCGTTATGGTACAATTCAATTGCTGAGGGGAGAAACATGCTAGGACGTTTTACATACCTAAATATTAATTAAAATTAGACTCAGCGTATATGAATAATAGCAGATAGTTTCAGAAATTGAAGCGGTTAAAATGACTGAATAAATCAATATGATTCAGTTCGGTTTGGGTTGAACCTTTTTTAGATTTAAGATATTATTTCAATGACAAATGAATGAAATAATCCTCACAAGTTTAAATTTAAATATTGTATACAGTAACTTTCTCTTATCAGATATCAAAGTTTATCTCGAAATCTGGATTAATACTTAAATACATTCAGATCATAATTTCGTGCTAATGGTAATATTTAACATTTCTGAAAAATGGAATAATGGGGAGTCAAGAACGTTAACAAGAGCACATCAATTCGATCCGTTTGACAATAAAGTGGAATGCGCTGCGGGTAAGAAAGGAAGAAAAGTAGTCATCGATGGTCAAGGAAATTGCACTATTTCAGGAGATAAGGTTAGAGTTTATTGTCATTATAAAAATTATAATTCAAGACTTACGGTTACATTGATACCACATTTTAAGGGACGAAAAGATGAAGGTTCACTAAAATTAAGGTCAAGGCACGAGGAGGTTGAAAAAGAATGTGTTGACGGGAAACCAATAGATCCTAATGCATTTGGTGGGTATGGATTTGCTGTAAGCAAAATTGAATGGGATGCAAAGAGAGAGCCCACGCACAACTGTTATGATGAATTTGACGCGGAAGATCTTCCAAAGAAATTGGAAAATGGAAAGGCAGTGATATTACGTCATACGGTTAGGGATGAAGGTCAAAAGGTGCGTCAAATAGGAGAAATTGATTATATGGATGGCAATGGCTTTCAAAAAGTGATGGATAGATTTGACAAATCTCCCAAGTCATGGATGGTAGACAGGGACTTGTATGAGAACGAGTCATATATTTGGATAAGGAACAATGGCTCCGGATCGATAACTGTTAGAGACGTTAGCTTAGAGATTCTACCTTAATTCCGAGTCATAAATAAACATAAAATATTGTAGGATTGAGAGAACGATTTAACGTGAACAAATCATTAATTCAAAATGCTGACAGGGTTAATAAACATCCATTGCGCTTCATCAAAAGACATGTCCAATACGATACTATAATTTTGAACTGTCACATTTGGAGGTATTGAAAAATCAAAATGTGCACATTTCTTAACAGTCTCAATACCGCAATCATTGTAACCTAATTCCAAATTTGGAACCGAATCATTCACTATTTGTTCATCGCTGATACTACTATTTACTAAGTATATGGTGATGTAAGACGGTGCCAGACTAGTACCACAGATATCGTTACTATCACATTCTAAATTAAGGGATAGATCTTTATCTTGCTTATGTAATGTCATATTATCAGCTCGAATAGAATCATTAGATCTCTTAATAACTGGTTCGTCTCCGTAGTCAACTGAAAAATCCGCGCCTACCTTGTACTCATCGTTTTCTGAATTAATATTTGCTATTGGTATTTTATCAAAAGGAACAGGGTCAAACTTAACTGCATCAACAAGGATTGATTGTAAAAAAATGTGGTTCAAAATAAGTAATATTCCAATAATAATAAAGATAGTATTAATTGACTCTCTTATCACATCTTTATTCTGAGTAGGTAGTTAAATAAATCTTGTGCAGATAGTTCGGAATATCCAAAGGGTTTAAACTAAAAATGAAATTCTTATCAAAAATTGCAAGAGGAAGAAGAACAATATTCTAAAAAAATTTTTATAATATCATGAAAATAGAAAATTATGACTATACTCTACGATAGTAATGATATTGGAAAATGGAATGATGGGACAGTCAAGGTTGTGACAGATTTTGATGATAGATTCCCCGAACCTTTTGAAAACGGTAAAGGATTTGTGATGGCTGCGAGTGGCAAACCTAGACTAAAGTTAGATGGTAATGGAATTGGAACACTCGAGGCTGACAAGGGACATGGTAGAATGTACATTGACTCTGTAAACTACAAGACAGTCACGGAATATGAATTGAGATTTGATGATGATAAGATAGATACTCATACATGTCAGACACAAAGTAGACATCAGGAAGGTGGAGATGGACCCAATAGATTCGGTGGCATAAGTCATATGATAGACAGAAAGAAGAAGAAATGTGGATCAAAAATTGAAAAATTTCATAATGTACATATTAAAGGAATAGAACCAAAATTGCCTAAAGCTATCGGCATTGGACAATGGATTAAAGTTAGACTTACAGATATACCGGATGAAGAGGAAAAATCGATATCGTCAAAAATGGAGATAGATTTCAATGACGGCAATGGATTTGTAGACTGTGTAGAAAAAAAGTACAATGGCTTAGAAGGCTATATGGTTAATGAAAGATCATTTAAGGAGAGAAGTTATACTTGGTTTAGAATCAACAATACAAAAAGAGGCAGCATAAGTATCAGAAATATCAGACAAACGACGGTTTAACTTACCAAATTATTATCAACTCCGATCGTGATATTAATCTGTAAATCAAGAACTTTGAATATCATAATTATAGAATTGACAGAACAGTAACATAAAGTAGAAAACCCAAGACTTACCGATCGTCCACGATAGTATTTAGTGCTGACGAGAAAATAATGTGGGAAGAGAGAAGCTTTACAATTTATTCAGTTTTCATCTTACTGAATATCTTAATATAATAATTAGCTTTTTTATTTAGGCACAATGGAAAACTTGGCATGGTTTTCACATGTCGGTACTGAATATGAAGTAAAGGATGAAGAGAATAAAAAAATCGTAGAATTTGAGGGACCAAAGGTTTTCAATTGGGATAATTGCACTATCCGGATTTCAAAAAGCCCTTTTAAAAAATTTAGATTGTTTGTACGTGGCCATCAACACAAATATTCAAAGCACAATAAAAAAATTATCAGACCAACCTTCCTTTTAATTGTAGATATTGATTCGATAGGTTCAATCTACGAGGAACCATATCATATCGGATCTGACAGAAAAGATCTAAAAAGTATTCAATGGAAAACTTACCCAAGATATGTATTTAGACTAGATAATTATTGGATTTGGGAATGGAAAAAAAAGTATACTGATATTAAACAGAGTAATGTATATTCCATTCACGAACAAATCAAAACATTTCTCGAAGGTAGATCAAACCACGAAGAGTATGACAATATTATCGTAGAAGCATTGCCTCATGATGAGATACGCGGTGTTCTCCCTGTTGTTTATCAGCCAGCCATTGATAAGCTTGAAAATTACGTATGTCAAATTCATTCCTCAAAAGACGAAGTTAACAAACACATAATTGAAGTCTCAATCCTGTTCAATAATGAACAGCTAAGAAGACATCAAGCTGTGAATACCTTGTATGAAAAATTTCGCCTTTTCTTTTATGGTAGAAAAATAGATGTAGAATCCTTTAGGATCCATTTACCCACAGAATCATTTTCAGACAATTACTTTACCTTTCAAGGGATTTACAGTGGAGATTTTGGGATATTTGAAGACAGCATTCATGGAGATATAAAAACTCCACCACCAAGGAGAATTATTTTGAGCTATTTTATGGATCATTATCATCCAGTTGTTTTCATCAATACTTCAAATCATGCTATGGCCCAAATGGATAATAATCCAACATTCTGGAAATGGGAATATCAACCATTCGAAGAAAAATCACCGGTAATCATTGGTACAAAATCGAGAGAGCAAATCAATAATGAATTCATTTCTGTATTTGAAAGGTTTTTTCGATTAAAAGGTACTTTAAATTATCAATTAGCGGGAAGTCAGAAAGCAGTAAGGTTAGAGAATTATTGAATTCTTCTTTCGGATATGGTGTTCAAGAGAAAAAATACATAATGAATTTATCTCTTGGTCATTCATGAATATTTACTTAAAATTTTTCGGCACCGAAAAAGTCATCAAGTGCAGGGCTAATTATAACTGGCAAACAATACAGTTCAAAAAATCTTATCTGTTAGAATTCGCTCTAATGATAAATGGCAGAATTTTCCATTCATGGTAAGGTTCGAACCAATGACAACAAACCCCCACAGGGTTATTCTGTTCATGCATTTGATAAGGACATCATAAATCAAGATGATGTCCTTGGCCAGAAGCCTATCGACGCAAATGGTTTTTTTAGAATTGATTTTGATACACAAAAGTTTGCACCGTTTTATGAATTCTTGGAAGGAAATCCTGATGTATACCTAAAGCTAAAAGAAGAACAACAAAATAAGGAGATTCTTGAAACAAAGATAACCAAGACAAATAGGGAAATAGAATATCAAATTAAGATCGCAAATCATACACCTGATCCGGAAGCTCCAGATATCTATGCAGGCAATCTTCGACGTTTGCTTGACATGTTAAACGAAGTACGGGAAATCATTGGTATTGAAAGACAGATAAATTTAGACCGTCTCAGTAGTCAGGATATCAGCAGAGAAATTAGAAAAAGTTTGGAGGATTTTGCAAAGATGGATAATGAAAGAAGAAATAACTTTGAACACGTACTTGTAATACTAAGCAGCTTTTTTGATTCCTACATAGAAGAACTAAATATAGGAACGATAGATTATGACGGCCCTCAGGTTCCAAGACATCCAAGGCGAGTAAAATATAATCAGGAAATTATCTGGCCAAGGCAGGAGGCATTCAAATGGGGGTAATATACGGAATAGAAAAGCTTGTCCAGAGAAATGAAAAGTATGAACTTGTGGAAAATGACGTTGTTGAAACTGCAGAAGTATGTATAATTGGTTCTGGTGCTGCAGGAGCGGTCCTTGCTAAGGAACTTGTTGAGACGGGAAAACGAGTAATTTTGTTAGAACGAGGTGGATACCATGAAGGAAAAGACATGAATCAACGCGATGCTGACATGATACCGTTATTATGGAAAAATTCTGGTTTTAACTTTGATGATACACTTAGAATAGCTATTGCACAGGGTTGCTGTCTGGGAGGCTCTACCATTATTAATGATGCAGTATGTTTTGAAATCCCAACTCGTGTTAAAGAAGAATGGAAGAACCTCGGAGTTAATTTTGAGGAACAAGAATGGTCCTCTCATTCAGACCGCGTAAAAAATATTCTACATGTTTCTGAAGTAACTGAAGATGAGCTTAACAGGAATAACAGGATGTTAAGAGAGGGAGCCAAGAAACTTGGGTTAAAGGATCACCGGAAGAATTTTAGAAATTGCATAAATTGTATGCAATGCGGATTCTGCCACCTTGGCTGTCATTACGAAACAAAGCAAAACGTCCTAGTCACCTACATTCATCAGGCTTTACAGGAAGATGATTCTAGTATGAAGGTGTACTGCAACTGCAAAGTGGAGAAAATTGATTACACAGGTGATACTGTACAAGGGATAGAAGGCGACTTTATCAATATTGATGGGACCAAGAGTTTTAGAATTAGGGTTAACTCAAAGATAGTAATAATCAGTGCAGGAGCCATAGCTTCAACAAAGATACTTTTAATGAATGGGATCTCACAATCCACTTCTGGAAAAGGACTGTGTCTGCATCCCGGTATCCAGGTGATTGGCGATTTTGATTACGAAATAAAAGGCAACCAAGGAATACCAATGGCATATACGGTCCATGATTTTGGTGTCACAAGAAACACTGATCAAAGTGTT
>JARBAW010000111.1 GCA_029237505.1 Nitrososphaerales archaeon | reverse complement strand
GCAAGGTTTACCTCAATCACTTTCAACAGCATTTTATTTCAATCCACTGACATATATTGCAGATATTACCAGAGCAGGGATGTTCTCTCAGATAGACGCATTTACAAATTTAGAAGTACTCGTTTTAACATTATTCTCTGTTAGCGCATTTGTTATTGCCACTAGAGCAATGGTAAAGCTACAGATATGAAATAACATCATTTGAGTTTTTTTTTTGCTTCACCTCTGCTAATCATAAATCGGAATGATCATTCAATTAGTGCTTTTGGCACTTTGGCTTAATATTATATTCCCAGATTAATTCTTAATAGTACATCAATAAGCAGCACTATAGATCCTACTGCAAGACTTGCTATCATGAAAGGAAATCCAACCCTAATAAATTGGTTAAACGTGATTCTGTAGCCATTTACTTCAGCTAGTCCTGTCGCTATTATCCCAGCACTAGATCCTATCACTGTACCGTTCCCTCCAAATCCTACTCCAAGTGATAATGCCCACCATAATGGATTAATGGCAAGACTCCCAAACACCGCAGCTATCGAGTCAGTATTGTAGATGGCATATATGAGAGGTATCATTGTTGCAGCAAATGGAATATTATCTATAAATGCGCTAGCTATTGCAGAAATCCAAATAATCATAAAGAACAAAATCCAGGGATTACCACCACTAATCTGAAGCACCGTATTTGAGAGAAGATCTATTGCACCTGCTTTTTCAGCTCCACTAATAATTACGAATAAACCAGCAAAAAAGATCAAAGTAGACCAATCCACCTGTTTTAATATGTGTTCTGGTCTCGACTTTGCTACAATCATAAGTATTCCAGCTCCGCTTAGTGCTATAATGGAAGGTTCCATATTGATACTACCGTGAATTACAAAAAGGAAAATAACTCCAATCAATACTGTCAATGATTTTCTTAGTACTGATCTATCCTTGATGAGGATCATTTCATCTTGAGATAGCAAATCCGCGATATTCTGAGGTTTTTGTGTAAGTGATTTTCTAAATAGAAATTTAAGAATAAAAAGAGAAGCAAATAAAGAGATACCAATGGTAGGACCCATATTGATTATGAAGGAAGTAAAATCTATGTTTGCGGCAGATCCGATTAATATATTGGGAGGATCTCCAATAAGTGTTGCTGTTCCACCTACATTTGATGCAAGTACCTGAGCAAGTATGAATGGAATTGGAGAGATCTTGAGAGTTTTGAATACAGAAATGGTAATTGGGACTATTAGCAATATTGTTGTAACATTATCTATAAACATGGATACCGTCGCAGTAAATATGCAAAACATTACCATCAACCTCCACATATCGCCTTTGGAGGCTTTACTCATCCTTACTCCAAGGTATTCAAATACTCCAGTTTCTCCCAAAACTGCTACAATTATCATCATCCCTAATAGAAGACCGATTGTGTTGAAATCAATTGAACTAGTAACAAACTCAAAACTTTCGGAAGCTTCGAAGAGTCCTGTTAGAATACCAACGATTATGACGAAAGCCGCGCCTACCATCGCCATAGTAGTTCTATGAATTATTTCAAAAGAAAGTAAAACATAGACTGCTAGAAGACCTAGAGAAGTAAGCCTGAGAGATAATGAAATCTCAAACCCAATAATCTCGGGGATGACTAAAAAAAGCACTACTACGGCAGCAAGGACAGCAAATCCTACTAGTCTTTTATTTTTTACTAAAAGTAGTGTCTGTGATTTCATACTCTAATCCAAGAATAGCTTTTACTGAAAGCAGTACTGTCAGTTCTAGTTTTAACAACCCAGATATGCACATTAGATTGTATCCAGTAGGATCTAGAGAATAAAAATCAGCTGCTAGATTAGAGTGGAGTCATCGTGTCGATTAGTCTTGCGTTTGTTATCTGTCCATCTTTTTCGTTAATCAAAAGATCTACGGTGTATTGTAGACCCCCGAGCAAGAAAGTTACCTGAGCATCCCAAGCTTCTCTATTCTGTTCATTTGGAAATGGAAGAAGGGTTCTAATTCTAAATGCTTCAATATTTCCTCCATAAAGTACTTCAGTTGCTTTTTTTGCCGCAGATTCGACTTCTTTTTCCGTGTGGACCGGATTCATAAATCAAGGTGTATTTGCAAAATATATAAGCATTATTATTTTTAAAGTAATGATAACTCGTAAAACTAAAAGAGATTATAAAGTCTTGAAAGTGATAGCTTTTGTGCGGCTTGCGTAGTTGCCACTTTTCCATCAACTTTTACAACATATGTCTCTGGATCGATTTCTATTTTAGGTATCAAATTATTAAATACCATATCCTTCTTGGAAATATTTCTGCAGTTTTTTACCGGTAATAGTTTTTTCTTTAGACCTAATTTCCTTTGAAGACCGTTTCTTATCGCATTCTTTGAAGTAAATGTTACTGATGTAGAGTAGTTAGCCTTTCCTATGGCGCCAAACATTGGCCTATAATAAACAGGTTCTGGTGTCGGGATGGAAGCATTCGGATCGCCCATAAGAGAATATGCAACAAATCCTCCTTTAATAATGAGTTTCGGTTTTATGCCAAAGAATTGGGGGGTCCAAATCACAATATCAGCCAATTTACCTTTTTGAAGTGAGCCCACATAATCTGAAATTCCATGTGTAATTGCTGGATTAATAGTAAGTTTTGCTAAATATCTCTTGACCCGCAGATTGTCATTCTCACCTTTTTCTTGTTTCAATCTCCCTGACATCTTTTTCATCTTGTCTGCAGTTTGCCAGGCCCTTGTCGTTACCTCACCGACTCGACCCATAGCTTGACTATCAGACGAATACATGCTAATAGCACCAATGTCATGCAAAACATCCTCTGCAGCAATAGTTTCAGCTCTTATTCTCGATTCAGCGAACGCCACGTCTTCTGAAATCGAGGGATTTAAGTGATGACATACCATCATCATATCAAGATGTTCTTCAAGAGTGTTAACAGTAAATGGTCTTGTGGGATTGGTTGATGAAGGCAATATATTGAATTCGCCTGCAATTTTTAGAATATCTGGCGCGTGTCCTCCTCCAGCCCCTTCTGTATGATATGTATGAATAGTTCTATCGGAGATTGCTTTTATCGTATCATCTACATATCCACATTCATTCAGAGTATCTGTGTGTATGGCTACCTGTGTGTCTGTTTTTTCCGCAACCTTTAGTGCTGCATCAATAGTAGCTGGGGTGGATCCCCAATCTTCATGAAGCTTTAGCCCACAAGCACCTTCATTAATCTGCTCCATGAGAGCAGGTTCTAACGAATCATTACCTTTGCCCAGTAATCCAAAATTTACCGGAAATTCATCTAGCGATTCTAGCATTCTATGAATATTCCAGGGACCAGGGCTACATGTTGTGGCTTTAGTACCTTCAGAAGGACCAGTGCCTCCCCCAATCATCGTTGTGGTACCGCTACAAATTGCCTCCACTATTTGCTGAGGAGAAATAAAATGTATATGTGTATCAATAGTTCCTGCGGTGCAGATAGTATGTTCTCCTGAAATAACGTCAGTATTTGATGAGACAATCATATTCTCAGATACGCCATCCATAACATTGGGATTTCCTGCCTTACCAATACCCATAATCAATCCATCTTTGATGCCTATGTCTGTCTTGATGATTCCCAATATTGGATCCATCAAGATAGCGTTAGTAATCACAAGATCTAGAGAATTTTTGCTTTTTACTCCACTTGCCTGTCCCATCCCATCTCGAATACTCTTACCTCCTCCAAAAACAAGTTCGTCACCATATGTAATGAGATCTTTTTCTATCTCTATTATTAGGTCTGTATCTGCTAATCTGATTCTGTCTCCCTTTGTTGGTCCGTATAGCTCAACATATTGTTTTCGAGGAATATTGAGGACCATAACTATTTTTCTACCATGAATCCATTTTTCCTTAACTTCGAAATAGATGCCTCCTTTTGCTTTTTTGTTAATTTACCATTAACGAGACTATTAAAACCAAAGACAATCTTTTTTCCACCAAATTCAGTTAGCTCTACATTCCTAGAGTCCCCGGGTTCAAATCTAAGAGATGTCCCTGATGGTATATTCAGGTGATATCCAAAGGTTTTGTTCCTCTGAAATACTAGGGCTCTGTTTGTCTCGAAAAAATGAGTATGAGAACCTACTTGAATTGGTCTATCTCCGGTATTTTTTACATTAATCTTGATCGTTTTCTTTCCAACATTTGCAACTATTGGTTTCTTGGATAAGAAATATTCACCCGGGATCATGATATTGTCCTCATTGTTCAAACAATAGGGTCATGAACGGTCACTAATTTGGTACCATCGTCGAAAGTTGCTTCCACCTGAACACTCTCTACCAGTTCTGGTACTCCGGGCAACACATCGTCTTTGTGCAAGACATGCCTTCCCGAGTTCATCAGATCAGAAACGGATTTGCCATCCCGTGCACCTTCGAGAATATGATCTGCTATTAGTGCTACTGATTCAGTATAATTGAGTTTTAGACCTCTTGTTTTTCTTTTTCGCGCGACCTCTGCACTCATGAAAATATACAACTTATCAATGTCTCGTGGGGACAAAAACATACTAAGTTCAGAAATTATTATAAAGTCATATATTTATAATTGATCCAAAATTATTAATTAAAGATAAGTTTTCCATGGATAACAAAAATCATGACAAATTGCAGTTATTTAGTAATGGTGTTAAAAGAACATACGGTACTGAAGCTCGGAAATACAATCTTCTCGCTGCAAGATTAATAGCTGATCTTGTGAAAGGCTTTTTGGGTCCAGGAGGACTTGAAAAAATGTTTATCGATATACTGGGTGAAATGACCGTTACTAAGGATGGAGCAACTTTCCTAAGAAAGATTGATGTCGAACATCCAGCTGCGAAGGTTATTATCGAAGCTTCCAATGCTGTCGATAACGCCGTTGGAGATGGTACTACTTCGGTAGTTGTACTTGCTGGCGCATTAGTTGAAAAAGCAGAAAACATGCTAGAAATGGGTATTCCACCGCAGAGGATTTCCGATGGTTATCATGATGCATTGCAAATGGCAATTGAAATTCTAAGGGATATTGCAATAGAATCTGTAAATTATGATAAAAACATAATGAAATATCTTGCCCATACTTGCCTGAAATCAAAAGCAGTAAATCAGTTTACTCAAGAAATGATGATTCCAAACCTGATTGTCGACGGAATTTCTAGCATCGCCGATTTTTCAAACAGGTATTTTGAAGTAGATGATATCAAAATAGAAGAAAAGATAGGAAGTAGTTCTGACACTCAGCTCATACACGGAGTTGTGGTAGACAAAACAATAGATGAACCTTCAATGCCTAAACTTATTGAGAATCCAAGAATATTGCTTCTTGACAACGACATTCAAGATGAGCGTACCAAAACCGATGCCGAGATTGGGATTTCAGATCCCAGAGAAATTACACAATTCCTTAGTAGCAAAACTAGTAACTTAGTTCAAAAGATTCAGTATGTAATTGAATCTGGGGCAAATGCAGTATTTTGTCGTGGTGGGATCGATCCTCTTGCACTAAATCATTTTTCCAAAAATAGGATCTTGACAGTTAGGAGAGTAAAAGAAAACGATCTGCAATGGTTATCCAAGGCGACAGGAGCCAAAATTGTTAGAGATTTTGATACGATAAACATAGAGGATATGGGTCATGCTGCAAAGGTATATGAAAGAATGGTCGATGATGACAAGATGATCTTTGTTGATGGATGTACAAATCCAAAATCAATTACCATTCTCTTACGCGCCAACTCAAAGAAAATACTTGATGAGTTTCATCGTACGATTCTTGATTCTATTTATGTTTTGAGAAATTTTATCGCGGAACCAAAAATTGTTCCCGGAGGTGGTGCAGTTGAGGCATTTGTTGCTATGGCAATTAAAAAAATGTCATATCAATTTTCTGGGAAAGAGCAAATTGTAATTCAGAAATATGCTGAAGCTCTTGAAGAAATTCCACTAACTATTGCCAGAAATGCCGGTATGAATACTATAGACATTGGGACGCGTTTGAGAAGAAAAGTATATTCTCAATCTTCATCAAACGGCGGGAAAAAAGCAAAGGCAAACGATCTTCTAAACCGGTCTTGGTATGGCATAAATGCAATTGATAGAACAATAGACGATATGATGAATTTGCATGTAGTAGAACCATTGGCGGTTAAAGAACAGGTTCTGGTAACGGCAACAGAATCTATTTTATTGCTTTTGAGAGTCGATGATGTAGTAATGAAAAAGCCGGTTGAAACTCACGGACATTCTCATACTCATTTAGACGGAACAACACATTCGCATAAGGGAGGAAGTAAACCGCATGATCATTTCGATAGATTAGGAAAGCTACAAAGACCTATGCACCATTATTACTAAAATAACGGCCAGAAATCTGTCAGGCTCGTATAGATTATTACTTTATCTTATAGATAATATTCTTTAGAAAGGATTGTTTATCATTATCGCTATTTTCAAGTTCAGGAAGATAGAACATAACTTGTTGTCAAAATAGGTTCCGTTATTTCCAAATTTAGTTTTTGTTTGTTTTCGATACTTATGTTGAAATTAATTTTTCTGAGACTTTCTGCAACGCCAATCATTACTTGATCAGGTGATAATAGCTTTGAAATGTTTGCTCTTATTTCAGTACTTTTCTTATGTAACCGCAATTGATTGACTATGTAATCGATGTAAATATTCAAAGTCTCATTGATATTTATCCTCATTTTTTTTGATAACTTTATTCTAATGGTCTTGATTGAATTTTCCAGAATAACATGATCTGTACTGTTGTTAAAGTGAAAGATCCTAGTTATTGGTGAAGTATCGGACTCTCCTTGGATGGTAATTGTAATATCTATCAGAGCAACCTAACCGATCCATAAATTATTTCTTGGCATCTTTTCCGTAGTCTAGTGGAGGTCTCTTTGGAACTTTTGCTTTTGGTCCGTTACCAAAGTCATAAGTATTACCTAATCCCCTATAGAAGTTTGGTCTAACTGGGTCTCCCTTGGTCAAACCCTTCTTTGTCAGTGACAAGCCTGCCAATAGTTCAACAATTAGTCTGTTTGCTAAACCGGATGTAATACCACCATTATATGAATTACCATCGCTCACATCATAGTTGGGAGCTACTTCAACCAAATCAAATGCGAATCTGTCTGGATCAAATGAGGTAGAAAGAAGTCGCATCAAGCGCATGCCCTCTCTAGAAGTCAATCCATTTGGCTCAGGTTCACCTGTACCAGGAGCATATGCAGGATCGAATGTGTCTATATCCCAACTTATGTAGACTGCATCCACGTTATCGTTTGCCCTGTCTGCAGCCTCCTTTGCAATCTTATCAATCCCTAATTCTTCAACATCTAGCATCGTAAACCACTGGAAATCCTGATCAGCCATCCATTTGTAAAGATCGGGCCCAGGCCAGTATCCACGTGGACCTATTAGAGTATAATTCTTACCTTTGAGACAACCAAGCTCCATTATTCTCCTAATATGCGCCCCATGATCATACTTGAATCCGGTTAATCCTTGCGGAGCACAATCAGCATGAGTATCAATATGGATCATTCCAATATTCTTATACTTCTTGGCAAACGCACGAACATTTGCAAAAGTTATGGAGTGATCGCCACCCAGCATAACAGGTATGCCATCCAAATCCAGTACTTCCTTGACTTTATCAGTCATTCTCTTATGTGATTCAACGACATCACCAGGAGATATGTTCACGTCACCGTAGTCAACAGTTCTAAATACTCCAAATGGATCTACTCCTGTTTCTATGTTAAAATGCTCATAGGGTGGAGAAGGAACTGTGGACGCAGCCCTTATAGCCCGAGGACCATATCTTGCTCCAGGACGAATAGTAGTACCAAAATCAAAAGGTTCCCCAATTATGGCCACATCTGGTCGAACGCTTTTTAGCTCTTCATGACTTCTTATCCAAGGTAGCTTCAAGAAAGTGGGGATTCCAACAAAAATTGGCTCATCGTTACCTTTGTAAGAATTACCATAAAATTCCATACCCATGCTTAGTCCATTCAACTAACACAAGATATTTTTTAAATATTTCTAATCAGTTCTAATTTCACCTAATAACTTGAGAGATTTGCTTATGTTATATGATCTTGGGATTGGGTTTAAAATAAATTTAATAATTATAGTTCATTGTGTAATAATTTTATCTTTTCATTAAATCCTTATATATATAGTAAATTAACAAGTGTGAATGGTTTCACTTGACTGGTATGGAGTCGGTGTTATTGCATTCTTGGCTGCATCTTTGGTTGTTGGGACATTAACTTCAAGGCTTGTAAAGAAAAGTAGCAGAAGATACATGGTTGCTGGAAAGAGTCTTCCGCTTTTTTTTGTAGGAACAATGTTGGCTGCTCAATCCATAGATGGAAATTCATCTCTTGGTAATGTATCTTTAGTATATCAATTCGGTTTCTGGGCAGGGGCTGTTATTCCCATAGGACTAGCAGTATGTCTGATTCTAACCGGAGCGTTTTATGGTAAAAGATTGAATAAGATGTCAATGCTTACTCTTCCTGATTTCTATTATAGAAGATTTGGAGCAGGAGCGGAAGGTATGTCAGGTGTACTAATGATGATTAGCTTTATAGTTCTTGTAGCTGGTAACTTTGCTGCCAGCGGATTTATCCTTTCAACCGTATTACATATCGACTTCTTTTGGGCTATGCTTATTGCAGCGTTAGTAGTACTTGTTTACACCTTTGCTGGAGGTCTGTTTTCGTCTGCATATACTGACATTTTCCAGATATATTTAGCAATTGGAGCATTCTGGGCGGCATTCATATTTTTCGCTGCTGGATTTTCTGGTGTTGACTTTGGTACTATCTTGGGTAATGTACCACCAACATACCTTGATCTCTCAGGACTGACGGATATGGGAAATGGAGCGCTTGTAAATTGGGCTGGCATACTGGCGTTAGGCTTAGGGGACATTGTTGCTCTAGATTTTATGGAAAGAGTATTTGCTGCCAAGGATGGCAAGACTGCTCGACGAGGTGCATTTATGGGAGGAGGATTGACATTGTTTACAGTCATACCTACAAGCATGATGGGAATAATAGCACTATATTTCCTGCCAGGTTTAGTGGACCCCTTTACAGCATATCCTGACTTGGCCATAAATCACGTTCCATTTGCAATTGGAATTGCTCTATTGATGGGAGTTTTGGGGGCGTCCATGTCAACAGCAAATGGAGGTTTGCTTGCCATATCAAGTGTCATGTCAAGAAACATTATTCAGAGAGATATTTTGAAAAAGTGGCTCAAGCGACCTGGGATGCAAGACAGAAAATTGCTGAAAACTACGAGAATATTTACAATCCCAATGATGGCAGCGGCATTTATTCTGGGGTATTTATTGCCTCAGCCAGGTGTTTACCTTATCTTGGCCTTTGATATCGTATTTGCAGGTGCCTGGGCTCCTCTTACACTTGGTCTGTTTTGGAGAAAAGCAAATTTCCCCGCCGCAATAACATCTCTAGTCTTGGGGTCTGCACTTAGATTGTTATTATTCTTCGTCATACCTCTAGAGCTTGCCGGTCTAGATACAATGATACCACCAGTAGTATCATTTGTGGCATTTATCATTGTAGCACTAGCAACCCAGAAGAAGTATCCCGGAACAGAAAGACATGGAGTTATAGAATATGTTCCACCAGAAGAGGATGTAGTGACAGGCGAAGATCTTAAAGGTTATACGAGTCCAAGCGGATTGAAATTTTCTTGACCACAAATTCAAAGTTAGGAAGTGTACGTGGATGCCTCGTAAGCCCTGAGATACTTGTAGCATGTAGTAGTTAATGAAGTAAGCAGTATTGAAGAGTGTCTATAATTTGCTATTTCCAAAAAAGCCAGAGATAAAGAATATTGAAGACGCCAAAGACCAAATCCTGAATATTATCTTAAATCAACAGAATCAAATCAAGTCCAACTTGAAAACATCAGTTTCAGTTGTTCAAAATCTTGTCTCTCAAATTACAGAATTCAATAACAGTTGGACGAAAGTGCCTAATATCTACAGAATTGCATGGATAAGTAGCGTTGATGATAATACTACTAAAAATATGAAATTCGAGGATAATATTGAACTACCCAATTTGAATCATGATCTGGAACTTATTATGAAAATGCTTAATCATATGAGAGAACAAAAAAAATTAAAAATATCTGATATGCCACTATTCCTGCATCCTGATGAAATTTCTATCGCACAAAAGCAAGGTAAATTGCCCCATGGAAACATTAGTATTATATCCCAAATTGTAATAGTGTTTCAGAAAGCAAGAGTGAAATATGTCGGAATAGTAATTGATAGAAACTATTTGATTCTTCAAAATAGACTAATAAGCATATTTTAATTATTTGTTAACAATAAGTCAAGCCACTTTTTGAGTAATGTTCTCATTAATGTTCTCATTAACAGTACATAATTGATTATGTCTTTTTCGACAGTACCTTGAATTTATCTAGATATTTGAACTTCTATGGTTGAAACATTTCTTTCCCTACCATCATCAGATTGGATTGTTTGTGAACCTATTTTTACATTTCCAATTTTGTATCCCATATTATCCATCCGTTTGGCGATAATTTGGGCCACATCCACTGCTCGTGCAATACTTTTTCCTCTGGCCTTTACAATTACAGTCGGTTCACTTGCTAATTGAACCAAGGTTGCTGTAACGTAGGTCATCAGGGGTTTCTTGCCTATCAGAATCACGTTATTGGCTCTCCTTGGTTCAGCTCCCGAAGACATGTGTAAATGGAATACAAAATCCTAAATAAAGCTTATAATACGGAACTATTGATAATTTTTAATTACTTTTGATTCAATTTTAATAGTTGTAGTGAGTAAACTAAGGTAAGCCAAGTTATTATGTTTAGTTTCAACAAGGCATACGCTGGTGTAATTATTTGATTCTATTTGTTTCAACTCCATAATCCCACCGGTAAGTTCTATACAAGAACTTTCGGATTTTCTTTTTGAGTAACTGAATACATACATACTAATTTCGATATCATTCTTTAGAATGTTTCAGTAAGATATCCTCTAAATTATCTGGATTGGAGACTATTTCTTGAACCACCTTGGCATCATCTACTTCATAACAATGTGTAAGGTTCTCTTCATCTTTATAAAAAATATAGACTTTGTTATCGTAAATACAGTAATACATCTTATCTACATCCATATTTTCAGGCTTGATCTTTATTCCATCCTTTTCAGCAATAACAGGGTATTCCACGCATATACCAGCAATTTGAGAAAATAAATTCTATGCGAAATTAGGTAAGCATGTTGCCTTTACATTCGTGAATATCTTGATTCACATTTCTATCGACTTTATAGACCCACGTTTCCCAATACTGTGAGATCTGATATCCATTGTATTGATTCAGTAATATCAAGTTCAGTTATTTTGATGAATCGGGCCTTTACTGGACCTTCCTTTAGATCATAAATTTCTGAAGGTGAATTAGTCCCAGTTGATGAGTAATATTCGGCAGGGGTATATTTTTCACCATCATTAGAGAACTCAAGTGTAAAGAATTTAATCTCATTGTCTACGTTAGCAAAGCTGACTTTAAGTCCACATATACTTTGTTCCTGTCCTAGATCCAACGCCGTCCATCTTGGTTTATGCATGTCGGTAGAATTTCCGTCAGTGTTATTACTGTTGTTAGTATCAGTATCAGTTTGTATATCTACTATAGGAATTTCATTATATTCGCATGTATTTGTAGATTTTTGTTCGCTGTTAATGAAATTCATTTCCTTGTTTTGTTGTCCATCTATCGGATCCACAAAATTATCATACTGATTTACTACGTGTTCCTCTGTTGGAGATACTTGTCCAAAGCCTGATGAATCAGGATCGTTTAATTCAAAGCTATGATATGAATTATCATTATTATTGCTATTTGATATTTCTGTACTCACAATATTATTATCGTCATCAGAATTCATAGTATTGATATTATCATCAGCACTCATAGTACTAATATTACTTGAGTCCAGAGCCACTTCCCTCACTTCGGGTTTTTCAACTTCAATCAAGCAAGTATAGGTAACATATTTTCCATCAGGATATATTACTCTGAGTTCCAAGGTATTTGGACCGTAAACATCTCCAAAGCTAAATTGAGTTTTTCCAACCCTGTGAAGTGGAGTCATTTCTGTTGTATCCGCGTCGTAATCAACAAAGAATGCATTAATTTCACGAGGCTTTGTTATAAAGCTAAATGATATTGAATCTTCTGGGGATATGGTGACTTCAGGTTCAAAATCATCTGGTAAATGCGGGAAATTGATTCTTTTCAAGTTTTCATTTTCCATCACTACGAATGGCGACATTTCGTAAGACTTGTTTTGATAGATCATCTTGGCGACTGGAACCTTCATCTCCATTTTGTTACTACTATCAACTTCTGATTTTTTGTTATCTGCTGACTTTTCACTTTTTTCATTTTCATCAGATTGTGCCTTAGCATTTAAGAGTACAGAACTTTGTAGAGAAGCCATTAGCATCATAAGCAAAATTGACGAGAGTAAAACGTATTTCTTATTCCGGCATAATGATTGTATCAAAATTGAATTCAGAACTTATTGGTAATCTTTTATATTTACGTAATGTCGAAAATATTACTAAAATCAACAACAAGAAAATGAATTCATTGACTATAAGAAAATACCATAAAACATATGAATTTGGTGCCTATCATAGAAAAATTTGTAATGTTCTCATAAGATAAAAGGTGCTTGGAATAATTTTTTATCCTTCCAAGATTTAATTTATCGAGTACCATTGAGTGAGAATATTTCCTTAAATGAGATTGAAAAGAGAATAATATTTCATATTGATTTTGATTATTTCTATGCACAATGTGAAGAAATAAGAAGACCGGAATTGAGAAATATTCCAAGTGTCGTTTGCGTATATTCGGGACGTGAAGAAGATTCAGGCGTAGTTAGCACTTGCAATTATGAGGCACGAAAGTATGGTGTCAGGGCAGCTATGCCAATTAAATTAGCAAAGTCAAAACTCGAAGATGTTCATTCAATATTTCTTCCTACTGACATGCCCTATTACCATGAAATTTCCTCAAAAGCGATGAGGATAATTCAAAATTATGGTGAACTGTTTGAGCAAGTAAGTGTTGATGAATGCTATATGGACTTTACAAAGATAACAAATTCGGATTTTGATGATGCAAGAATTTTTGCTGTATCTTTACAAAAGAGT
The DNA here is from genome assembly GCA_029237505.1 of Nitrososphaerales archaeon. Taxonomy (GTDB): domain Archaea; phylum Thermoproteota; class Nitrososphaeria; order Nitrososphaerales; family Nitrososphaeraceae; genus TA-21. The sequence continues at coordinate 7,768 of JARBAW010000111.1, read as the reverse complement.
ATCAAAGACCAGATTAAATTAACATGTTCAATTGGGGTTGCACCCAATAAATTAATAGCAAAAATAGCATCAGGCATCAATAAGCCCAACGGAATAACAGTTGTACGTCAAGAAGAAGCCAAACAATTCATGTCAAATTGTAGGATTGAGGATATCCCTGGAGTAGGTCCAAAGACCTCAAAGAAACTGCAATCATTGGGGATAAAAACGGTATCGGATATATCACACAAAAGTATTTTTGAACTAAGAGATGCCCTAGGTTATAAGATTGCAACACTTCTGGTAAATGCCTCAAATGGAATCGATTATTCACAGATAAAAATTCGTGGCACTTCAAAACAAATCGGAAAAATAGTTACCCTGAAAAAAGATTGTACTTCTTTTGAACAAGTAAGACTGATAGTAGAAAGTATTTGTAAATCTGTATTTGAAAATTTAGAAAATAAGCGACAGGCATTCAGAGTTCTCACTCTAATACTAATTTTGGAAAACCTTCAACATGTTTCATTTTCTAAAAGCCTAAAACTCCATTCGGCATCTATTGATGAATTGAATAAGAATTCATTATCCATTCTAAATGAAATGATTACTAGTAATTCTATTTCCCTTGACATCATTAGGAGGATAGGTGTTGTAATATCCGAACTGAAGGACATCTCAGGACAGGATTCGTTATTGAATTATTTTGAGAACTAGAATTTCCAAAATAGTTTTGAAACTAGAAAAATAATCCATAATGCGATTTAAAGATTAGCAGGTATCACAAAGCAAATAGTTATTTCTTGCATTTGATCTATACTTATCTGATATGTGCTTATTGATTCGGTGCTAATTTAGTGCGTTCAGAACTTCATTGAGCTTTCAGAACTTGATTGATTTGATAATGATTTATGAAGATATGAAATTTAATGATCTGTTGACTAATTCTTCTATCACTTTGTCTGATTTTGATCCGATTATTTTTGCATTTATGAAATTAGGCTTTCCTCCACCACTGCCTATATTCTCATCATTTCTCAGTTCTTCAAATATTTTGGCACAATCTAAACTAATATCATCACTCCTTGCAAAAATAAGTGCTGCCATATCATTATCAACCTGGTTAACAAGAACAACAATTGTTCTTGGACTGAGTATCTTGTCTCCCGCAAAATTTTGAATGGTTCTCCAATCCATATCATGCAGAATTGTCGTAAATAGATTAACATTTTGACTGTTAATAGTTCGATTTGGAATATCTAACAATAACTTATTTGTTAATTTTTTTAAAATATTATGATATTGTTCTCTTTCTGTTACTAGCCGCTTTATAGTTGCCTCTACTGTATTATAATTTGCTCCTATTTGAATACAAATATTATTGATCTTTTCTGTTACCTTAATTGCCTCGTCCATCGCATTTTTGCCAACCATAAACCGGATTTCATAATCAGATCCGCTCATTGACATATTAGTTACCAAAAAAAATATACACTCTGACAAATTATTAACATGCTCCATTGAGCAAGCGGAAAGATCGTGGTTTTCAATTTCAACAACCGTAATGGTATCTTCATTCTCCAATCTTGATTCATTAGCTCTCAGAACAGGAAACATCTTCTTGGCTTCTTGTAGTGAGGAAAATGAGTGACGTAATATTTTTCTGCCTTCCAAGATTAGTTGATTAACTTCCTTCTCAGCAAGAGTTATCTTTTCAAAATCCAGTTCTACTTCTGATTTTCTTATGTATGCAATATTGTAAGTATCCTTATGTTCCACCTTTCTCACGCTTAAAGTCTTGTTCAATATTTTTTGTAGTGATCCTATAAAGGCATGCTCTGCAGTATGCGCTGTTCTAATATCCATACCCATCATCTAATCAAGTTACTAATGTACAGGAGCATTAAGGCATTGATTATTGATGACGCTGTGGGACTTCCTCCCTTTCTCCCAATATTTGTAATAAACTCTACATTGGCTTTTAATAACTCGGATTTTGATTCTGCAGCGGAAACAAATCCTACTGGTATCCCAATAACAAGTGCGGGGTTTACTACATTTTCATTTATCATATTAATTACTTCGTATAAAGCTGTTGGAGCATTTCCTATCACGACAATGCCCCCATCGATTTCCTTAGAAGAGTATCTCATTGCCACTGTGGATCTAGTCTTATTTTCATTTTTAGATATTTCAATTACTTCTTTATTTGATATATTGCATATAAGATTGGTCCCTATTTTTGTAACGGATTTCTTGTTTATGCCTGACTGTACCATATCAACATCAACAACTATATTTCCTTTCCTTCCAAATGCTTCGAAGGCACTTTCGATTGCGTTAGTTGAAAAAATAATTCCATTCCTATCTGGTTTTGCAAAGTCAAAATCAGCCGTTGCATGGATTACGCGTCTAACGACATTCCATTGTGGTTCATTGTAGCCATGAGTCCCAATCTCTGATTCAATGATTTTCATACTATTCTCTTCTATACCAAGTGAAGATTCAGACATATCTCGGGACCTTGCCCTTGTTGCTCTGCCCACTTTGTCATTACTTTCAATCAACTTTTCCTTCTGCCTCTTTTGCCCTTTCTAATACTAATTCTGCAAGTTTCTGGTCTGCGCCAAAATGCTCCGTAACATGAACCTCAATATTTTGTAGATCATAGTTTTGCAATGCAGAGTTAATATCTTTTATAACGTCATTTTTAATATGTGCTCCTTTGTGCAGGAAATAAGGAACGATTATCATGGTACTCGGATTGTTGGAAATAATTTTATCTATGCCGTTTGAAATACGTGGTTCATCCAATTCAAGAAAACAAAATGTAACACTTCTAAAATCTGGTTTTAATTTATTCACCGTATGTACAAACGCAGTTCTAGCGCTCCTGTCGCTGCTTCCATGACCTATTACCAGTATGTCGCACTTGTCGTTTGATAGTAATACATTATATTTTTCCCTTGCCGAATGGATTCTATCTCTAATGAGCAATTCAAGTGTACTATGATAGCTCAGGGGTTTTGTAATTACTACCTTTATCTTCTTGTCGTAACAGAATCTCGCAGTTTTTTTTACAGAATCTTTTAACTTCATCCCAGGATACAAGAAATAAGGCATTACGGTAATTGAATCTATATTGTTGGAAATGCATTTGCTGATGCCTTCCTCAATGTATGGGGGTATAACTTCAAGAAAACAGTGATCTACGTATGCATATTTACTTTGATCCCTGATCATTGCGCATAGTTGAGAAAGCTCTTCTTTTGCCTCTGGCTCCCTGCTGCCTCTGTCGATCAGTAACAAAGCTTTGTTCATGTCAAATATTTACCTTGGAGTAATTTATCCTAGACACTGCGACTGTAAGGTTAGGAGGGAATTTTTGTTTTGTTACTATTAGTTCACCACCTGAGCTAAGTTTTGATGAGGCTTCTGATACGCTTGAGGTACCTTCATATTTTTTCACGACATCTGAAGGATTTGGAACCATTATCTTGTCTAACTTTTCCTTGTCATAAAACTCTAAAGGGATTCCATGCTTGTCTGAAAAGGAGGCCAATGAAGCAGGAGTTTTGCCTCTATTTAGGGTTGAGAGATTTCTTACGCTAAGAAATGACAGTCCATATTCGTTTAACACATTTAGTATACCATCTTCTATTTCTTCCAAAGTAGTATCCCAGTGATAACCCAATCCCACCACAAGACTCTTTGGCCTATAAATCACGGCTTTGTCAACAAGGATTGGATCTGTAATTATCCTATCAGAAATTATTAAACCGGCTTTGAAATCATCCGATTTCAATTCATCAATATTTTTTAATATTGTTACGTTTTTTGGTAATTCTTTATTCCACCATCTCGTTTCACCTGTATCCTGATAAACACCTATTTGTTCTTCATTAACCATATGAGCACTAACCTTAGTAACGTTTTCAAAATTTTCAATTCGCCATTTAAAATCAGAGCCCAAAAGGTCTACTGCTATTGTTTCATTAACATCGGCAGCTGTAGTGATTACAGGTGTGGAGTTCAGAAATTCTGCAATCGATTTGGCTAATGAGTTCGCTCCTCCTAAATGTCCGGACAGAGCACTAATTACGAAATTTGCTTTATCATCAATAACGATTACTGCAGGATCTGTTTTCTTATCTTTCAGCAGATTTGATATTAAACGAATTACCGCACCTAGTGAAAAGATGCAAATTATGCTTTCATATTCTTTGAAAATCTCCTCGATCATGATTTTTGTGTTTTTTTCAAACCAGATAATCCCATCAGTAGAATCCTTGTGTTTTGATTGAGCATAAATTGTTGCCGTTGGGATTTTCTCTCTTATTCTTCTTGATATATTGATTCCATTTTTAGTAATACAAACAATAGCAACCTTAATGCTCATGCATTACTTTATAAAATTTATTCAAATAATATACTTTGTGCTAATGTTATATCAATGAATATAAAAATTCAAATATTGAATGAAACAATGTTAATGCAGTATTCAAATGACATTAACTTTTTTTTGTAAGAGGAATCGTCATACTGAATGTCCTGGTGAATGGCCAATGGGAGATTCGTGTGGCTCAGACCATGACTGCTCATTTGATGTGAAAATGTCAAAATGCGAATGCTCATGTCACCTATGAACAGTCGTGGTTTAGCGATTGTCACAAGCTGGTATTTTGGAACTTTTGAGACTTAATCCCTAAAATGATCTTATCGGGGTCAGAAATTATGTATTTCGATCACTTTTATTTCAAACAGCCACCACATCATCATACCCCGTTAACAGTTTATTGTTTATTGATTTCATTAATTCTTTAGCTTTTCGCTTCATTGGATCATTAACATTCATTAGAACAAGACCTTCTAGAGGTTGACCGTAACAAACTAGAGAGTCGTTTGGTGCAAAATAACATGCAGGAAGTGTCAACAAATCCTCTTCACCAATAACCTGTAAAATGACATCTTTTTCCCCGGTGAGGGCAAATTGTATCTTGTTAACTGCTTCCTTGGTTATGGTTCCTGCTGGATTAATACATGAAATTTTAGTAAAATTCCTAGCTCTTAGTTCGGTCATTGCATTATCCAAAATCTTTTCTTTTGCTTGCCTCCTCTCAACCCCGTCAATTATAGCCAAGTCAGGATAAATACCAAAGGAAATTAGTCTTTCAGTAGAACGATCACCCACTGTTATTACTTTGTGTTTTATGCTCGTAATTTCCTTCTTAATTTTTTTTTCTGTGATATCAATATCTAGAATTAGTTTTCCTAATGGTTTTTTGAGTTCTGCAAGAACTTCAGGTGGTATTGACACTTTGTTCTTTTGACTGTTCGTTTTCTGCTTTTTCCTGGTCCTGCAATTCGGCGGCGATTATACTGATTCTGCCAGCAACAGTGCGAGCTATTTTGTCAAATAGAATTGCTTGGTTATTATTTGGTTCTGAAATCGTTACTGGATTACCACTGTCGCTTCCTGACATTATTTGTTGATGAAGAGGTATTTCTCCAATAAAAGGAACATTAAACTGATCGCTAACTTTCTGTCCTCCTCCTGTACCAAAGATAGTGATTTTATTATTACAATGTTGGCATTCCAGATAACTCATGTTTTCAATGACTCCAATGATTGGGACGTTTAATTTGTTAAACATTCCCACTGCCTTTACGGCTACATTCATTGCCACATCTTGTGGAGTGGTAACTATGATTATTCCGGTTATCGGTATTGTCTGCGCCAAAGTTAAAGGTGCGTCTCCAGTACCGGGTGGTAAGTCAATTATAAGGTAATCAAGCTCGCCCCAATTTACATCTGTTAAGAACTGTTTTACTATTCCAGCTACAATAGGTCCTCTGTAGATTCCTGCTTGCTGCGATTGTTCATAAAAGAATCCCATCGAGATAACTTTAACTCCTTGAGCCAAAACTGGTTCTATCTTACTATTAACCACTTCAGGAGCGTTCTTGAGCCCTAGCATTAAAGGAATGCTTGGGCCATAAATATCTGCATCAAGTAGCCCTACTTTTGCACCGGTTTTTGCCAATGCTAGAGCAAGGTTGACAGACACTGTTGTTTTTCCTACTCCGCCTTTACCACTTGCAATTGCAAGTATATTTTTTACACCAGGTAGCAATTCATCCATTGAAATCGAACGTCCTTCCATCACCCTGGCAGTCACCTTAAGGTCCAGATCTTTAATTCCCAAGTCCATCATAGAATTACGAACGGACTGTTCTATCTCACTGTTGAAAGGACAAGCTGGGGTAGTAAGCTCCAATGTAAATCCAACTTTTCCATCGTTAATCGCAAGGTCTTTAATCATGCCCATTGAAACAATGTCTTTATGCAATTCGGGATCTTCGATTGTCTGTAATTTTGCCATGATTTGCTCTATTGAGACCATGTCATCGTACTCATCCAAAGAATATTTAAATCATACAATATCATCCATCAAGAAGATAGTTAAGAAATAATGAAAAGGTTCATAAATTGATAATTTAAACAAATTGACAATAAGTAATGTTTGCGATAATACACATGGATGACGTAGTAAGAATCCCTCCTAATATGATGAAAAAATCTCTCAACGAGACAACGATGGAAATTCTCAAGGAAAAGTATGAGAGTATGATAAATCCTGAATTGGGTTATGTTATCATGATTATTGATGCAAAAACAAATAAAGTCGGAAAACTGGTCTCCGGTGACGGTGCCACATTTCATAAGGTATCATTTAAAGCGTTAACGTTTTATCCTAAAATGCAAGAAATTGTTGAAGGAGAAATTGTCGAAATAACGGATTTTGGTGCGTTTGTACGAATAGGTCCAACCGATGCATTATTGCACCTTTCTCAAATAACTGATGATTATCTAAAAAGCGATGTCAAGCAAGGGGTAATAGTTGCAAATCAATCTGCCAAATCCCTTAAGATTGGATCAAAACTGAGAGCAAGGGTTACGGCGATAAGTTTGGGAAAGGGTTCGGCAATGGGAAAAATAGGAATTACGTGCAGACAGCCTTTGCTCGGAGCTCTTGAATGGATTGAAGAAGAGATAAAGAAAGCTAAAAATCCTGCCGCAGCCGCAAGTAACCAAAAAGAAAAGAAAGGGACAGTGCCTGCTTAATGGCAAAGGAACTTGCATGCAAAAAATGTAAGGCCATAACTATTGGAAAGGTATGTCCTGTTTGCAAGTCGACCGAACTTTCATCCGACTGGTCTGGCACAATAGTAATATTTGATTCAAAGAATTCCCTAGTTGCATCAACGCTTCAAATCTCTACCCCGCATAAATACGCATTAAAAGTAACTTGACTTTTAAGGAAAAACCTAAAGATCTGAACCAATATTTTAGTTTGCGAGAATCTCTCATTAGATTTCTCAGAGAAGATATAGCCACTGGAGACCTGACCAGTGAATATGTAGTAGATAAGGATCTAAAATCTTCAGCGTTTATTATTTGTAAATCTGATAGTGCGGTTGTTGCAGGACTTGAAGAAGCCAAAACAATATTTGATATTTGCAAATGTGATTCAAAAAGTTTAGTCAAAGATGGCGCCGTTGTAAAAAAAGGTACCAGGGTAATGACTGTCAAAGGTAATACTAGATCTATTCTAAAAGCAGAAAGAACTGCCTTAAATTTACTGATGCGTATGAGCGGGATTGCAACTGATACCAGAAAGTATGTAGACATAGCTAAATCAGTTTCGAAAAATACAAGAATAACAGGTACCAGGAAAACTGCACCTGGTTTAAGATTCTTTGACAAGAAATCAATTCAGCTTGGTGG
>JARBAW010000013.1 GCA_029237505.1 Nitrososphaerales archaeon | reverse complement strand
TCTTTATCATAATATCTGGGGTTACATTTTCTATTTTTTGACAAGGAAATTGAAATTTTGCGCTTGTTTTTGACAATTGACAAAAAATTTTCTCTATACGCCTGATTTATATATTGACACCACAAAAATTATGAATAATATTCCTATTGCTTGTAGATTTTAATTGGATATGACTTACAATTTGTATTTTGTAATGATAGAATAAACAAATCAATCATAAAAAGCATCGATGAATTGAATTTTGCTGCCTTGCTATGATAATCGAAAATAGTTTTTTGTCGTTCAAGTAGAATTGTTAGAAATACGAAATGCTATGACACACAAATTGAATGTTATAACCGCTCAACTACTAAATCTTCCTAACTTCTCACAATGAAAGTTTTTTAGAGATTTTGTATGCAAAACCCATGGCGACAAATAGGGTTATAATCCCAGCAGTTATTGTAATTATCAAGTTTGTCTTGATAACATAATGGAATATGACAGTGCTGATTATGGCCGGGACTGCAATAATGACTGCCAGTAACGTACCGTTCAAGAAAATTTTTAGCATAGAAATCTTATCGTCATTCTTCTTGGAATTCGAATCCAACCCTTTCTGTGATAGTTTTAGATCATATAAAAATCCTTCACGGTAAATTCCTAAATTCCGCAGAAGATTGTAATTTTATTCAATTGTTTCGTGAACATTTGAATCTCGGAAATTTCAGCACAGCGTACAATCGTCAAGATTCAGTTATATTCAAATTACTATTAAACGCATTACATTTGATGCGAGTCAAAGAAATTGCTCTTCAATTATGTACATGTACCTGGTTAGAGATTATGACTTGTATTGGAATTACTCTATATCTTATCAATAATTCAGAGTATAATCTTGCATTAATCACCATGGGGGTTTTTTCACCTCTTATCGGATTTCATTTTGCAATATCAAAAACCAGTAACGATGATCACTGTGATACTTGTCGAGAATCAAAGCCAAATTTGTCCAAATTTCACATACACAATAGTCACAACCAGTGAGATACTACTTTGAGTACCTTAGAATATTAATTCATCGATACTCAATATTCTGCCACAATATTTGCATTTAAGAATTATCTTTTCTTTATCTATGACTTCAATGACTGATTTTATATTCTCCCCGACGGTCACACATCTCAAATTAGGACACTTAAAAATACCGGTTATAAAATCTGGTAGTTGGATTTTTCTTTTTTCTGCCAGTTTGTAGTCCTTAATGATGTTTATTGTGGCATGTGGTGCTATTAATGACAACTTGTTTGTTTCATCGGTTTCTAGATATCGATTTTCTACCTTGATAATATCCTTTTTATCATACTTGTTACTTGGGACATTAAGCGCAACTGTTATCACATTTCCCTCTTTCCCAGTAATATTCAGGGCCCTTAGAACTAGAAATGCCTTACCTGATTCTATATGATCTATTACAGAGCCATTTTTGATTCTCCTTACAATTAATTCTATTGAATTGGACAGACTCTTTACGCCCTTCCATTAGTATATTATCAATACTATAAAAATATGAGAGCTTGGCTCCAAAGCATCTAGTCTCACAGGAATGTAGAAAAACGAGTCAAGCATGTTTAATCAGAATTAATTAGAAGATGTTACCGTTTAGAGAAATCGATATATTCATTAGATGATACTTTGCAACATCATCTTTTTGAACTCAATATCTGAAAGATTCTTTTTTGCTTCCAATATCATTGCGACATCATTACCCACGATGTACCTTTGCTTTGGTTCATCGGTTCTTAGAACCTGCAATATCATTTTTGCAACTTCAGTTGGCGACGTAGCATGTTCCTGCATCATGTCAATATCTTTCTGCAGTTTTTCCAAGGACCTCTGGTACGGAGACTCGCGGCTAGCCGATTGTTCTGATATGATGCAATTACCGAAGAATTCTGTTTTTATCACACCTGGCTCAATGATGATTACTTTTATACCAAAAGGAGACAGTTCGTACGTTAGTGATTCACTGAAACCTTCGATAGCAAATTTTGTGCTTACATATGCTGAAATGCCAGGGAAACCTACCTGCCCTGCACCTGAACTTATATTGATAATTGTTCCGCTTTTCTGAGATCGCATTGTGGGTATTATCTTCTTGGTTATATTGAGAACACCAAAAAAATTAGTTTCAAATTGATTTCTTATTTCATCTAGACTAAGATCCTCAAAGAAGCCCACAAGCCCATAGCCTGCGTTATTTATCAAGATGTCAATTCTCTTTGTTTGATTTTTAACTTGATTAATTGCCCTTTCTATAGACATCCCATCATTTACATCAAGTTCTATAACTTCTAGTGGAAGTTTTTCTTTTTCGCTTATCTTTAAAAGGGAATTTGATTTTTTTACATTTCGCATAGTTGCAAATGTGTGGTATCCATTTCTGGCAAGCATTAATGCAGTTTCATAGCCAATTCCGCTGGAACTACCTGTAATAAGTGCAACTTGATGCATCATAATAATACAGATTATTTTTCATATATATTTAGTTGCCAAAGTATATGCATCACTACACTATCTGTCATCCTTAATTGGAAGCCACATCATCGAGAACGGCTAGATTAAAAACATTAATTTATCATTAGAATCGAATCGATAGCTAGTAATTGTCCGACGCTGATGAACAACCTCGTACAAACTCTGGCCCTGCATCTCATAACCAATTGGTTAGGTCGCTCGGGCTCTTGGATATTCTCATGGTGGGAATAGCTGCAATGATAGGCGGTTCAATCTTTGTCTTGACCGGACCTGCGATAGGGCTTGCAGGTAGTGCTGTTATTATTGTGTTTATTATTAATGGTATAATCACATTATTCACTGCGATGGCATATGCAGAACTTGGATCTGCGATGCCTGAAGCAGGCGGTGGATATTTGTGGGTTAGGGAAGGATTACCTCGGCCCAATGCATTCATAAGCGGATGGATGGCTTGGTTGGCTCATATTATAGCGGGTTCATTGTATGCCGTAAGTTTTGCCTCATTTCTCACTGGATTGCTAGACATGACAAATATTTCACATGATATTTTATTGTTGAACTTGATCCCACTAGATAAATTAATTGCCGTATTATCTATTGCTGCCTTTACGTATGTCAATTTCAAGGGAACTTCTGAAACTGGCAAAACTGGTGTCATAGTAACCATTATTCAGTTAGGCTTAATTTTCATCCTAATAACAGCAGGCTTGTGGATCATGAATGGACGTCCTGACTGGCAGATGAACTTTTCAGACTTTGTACCACTGGGAGTTACAGGAATTGTTGCCGCTATGGGTTTAACTTTCATAGCGTTTGAAGGTTATGAGGTTATCGTTCAAACGGGAGAAGAAGTTAAGAATCCCAGAAGGAATATCCCACGAGCTATATTCATTTCATTGGGCGCTGTAATTATCTTGTATTGCCTTATTGCATTTGTATCGATAGGAGCAATTTTCCCCACCGGTATTGAATCATGGAAATACATTGGTGAGGGAGGTGAGCTTGGAGTAATGAAAGCTGCTGAATTAATACTTCCTTATGGCGCGTTTATCGTCCTAGGCGGCGGTCTGATATCTACCTTAGCTGCATTAAATGCAACTACCTTTTCATCAGCGAGGGTAGCGTTTGCGATGGGGAGGAATTACAATATGCCCAATCAACTAAGCGCCATTCACAGAAAGAATAAGACACCTTACGTTGCTATACTAATTTCCGGTATTATTATGGCTATTATGGCTTACGGCCTACCTCTTGCACAGATTGCCGTAGCAGCCGGTGTTATTTTCCTGTTACTATTCACTCAAGTCAATATGGCTGTAATTACAATCCGCAGGATTTATGGTGACAAGCTAGAATATGGTTTCAAGACACCATTCTTTCCCATAATTCCTATAATTGGTATCTTTCTAAAACTTGGCCTTGCTGTTTATCTACTATTTACACAACCTTTGAGCTGGGCCATAACGATAGTATGGGTGGTGATTGGATTCTTTGTTTATCGTATGTATACATTCAGGAAAGAAATAGAACATTATGCTCCTATTGTTACCAGTGAAGGTGATCTTGAAAGAAGAGATTATAGGATTCTTATTCCCTACACCCCTGAAAATCCAGACAGATTATTAAAATATGCAATAAGAGTTGCGAAAGAAAATATCGGAGAGATAAATATATTGCGAGTAATTACCGTACCTAAACAGACTCCGCTATCTGCAGGAACAGGATATGCTGAAACCGCGAGAAAATCATTTGAACCCCTCGATAAAGTCCTAGATAAGGAAAACATACCAAACCACTATCTTGTAAGAATCTCTCATGATGCAAATGAAGCTATTTTGGCTACAGTTGAGGAACAAAGAATAGATTTATTGATTACAGATTTTGAAGCTTTTAGAAACAGTAAAAAAATTCAAACATTATTGACATGTGATGTACTTACTATCTTGTCAGAAGGAGATGAAGAGTTCACATTTGAACCAGGCCGCAAATCAAAGGGTCGTATTGCGCAGAAAAATTTGGTCGTCTTATACGATGGAGGAGATCATTCAGATGTGGTGCTGAAGGCAACCAGTTGGCTCGAACGTTCGGGGCAATTCAAAATCAACGTTTTGTACATTAATACTAAAAATGATGATGAGCAGGAAAAAATTGTGAGGATAACTGACATATTAAAACAAAAGGAATACCTCGAGCAGGTTGGAATTGAATTTAATGAGATCGCACTTTCAGATAGTGATCTTAAATATAGTAATGAAGCGGCAGATACAATCTTGTCATCATTGAGTAATTTTCAACCTGATGTTTTAATAACTGGCGCCAGTATCTCAAAATTTAGTTTCTTTACTGATCCTCATTTTTTGAACATGTTATATGAATTAAAATGCCCTGTTATTGTGGCAAGACATTTCGCCATTCCCGGTGTTCACACAATCAAGACCTTGATTCAGAGACTGAGAATTTTCATAACTGACAAGTTAGAAGATTTGAAAAAATCAAGGCAAAAATAAAACCGTGTGTATTACAAATTTGTAATTTTTCTTATGGATTTGGGGCTTTGATGGTATTGTTAAATTCTTGATTTGGCATTATCAAGATTTATATAGAATTAATCTACTTAGGTAAGCCTAATTGTTTTATGATATGAGTTATTGTTCCAAATCCATTCAAAAGGTAGAAAACGAATGAAAATTTTCTATAAGTTTGATGCGAAGAAAACTCTGCTCTCTGTATGGATGATTTGCCTTATTCCCAGTCTCTTGCTCAATCCAATATATGGACAAACCACTGATCTCAATTCTAATGACTCAATTTTGATGGTTCTTAATGTACAAAGAATTTTGGAACAGATGAACTTGGTTCAAGCAAGTTTGACAAAGGGAGATAACATTCGAGCGTTTGAGCATGCGTACATATCCCATTCAATAATCCTTCCTTCAATTAAGGATAAACTGAAAGAAGTAGACCCAAATTCAACTGCAAGATTAGAATCGCTACTAATAGATTTACCTATATTGGTAAGGTCATCATCGCAATCATCGGAAATTAGTAGCAAATTGACTGAAATCAAAAGTAATCTTATTAACATCAATTCGAAATTATTGGATCCAAGCAATAGGAATTATCATTCCATCACGGCCTCAACTATAATAGTGCTGTTAAACGATACAGCAAAATTTTATGAATTATCTGATTTTGGTGATACAAAAGATCCAACCAATCAAGTTGATTATGAAAATGCAGTCGGAACATTAGATATTTCAGAAAGTTTGTACAAAAATATTTCCAAATCTTTTAGTGCTTCCAAACAACGCGAATTTGAATCATTCTTCACTGATCTAAAGACTTACTTATCTACCAAATCTGAAGCGGAGTACATTTCAAAACTCATCTCAGCCATACAATCTAATCTTTCTGAAGAATCCAATATACCGACAGGTGATTCTTTACAAATTTATTTTGCAAATATCAAGGACTTGCTCACAAAAATTGATCTCGCACTAAAGAACAACTTGGACTTCAGCTCTGCGCAAAAATATGCAACCACCGCATATTTGGACAACTTTGAATATATCGAGGCACCGCTTGAAAAAGTTAATCCAACTCTTATGCTTAGTATCGAAATTATGATGAGAGAGGATCTTCGAGAACTACTAAAGAATGAGCAACAGGCTCAGGCTGCTGCTCTGCTATCAAATATCACTTCCAATCTTTTACAGGCCGCAAGTCTGTTAAATGTAGATTATGAAAATCTCGATATTAATGAAACCTCCGAGTTTGCAGTTATTAGTGCAAAGAATACACAACTCAATAATCTAAGCGATATTCAAGAGCTAAGCAAAGGTTTTGGTACATATTCTGGTATAAAGAAGGAATTTGGAGAGAGTACAGAATCACAGAGGACGGGCGTACGAACAGATATTGATGACATTAGGATGAAAATAATTGATCTTTTGCAACAGTATAAAGATGGAAAATATGATGAAGCATTTGCAACGTCTAGATCTGCATATCTTGACAGCTACGAAGGAATAGAAATTCCGCTTAGACCGATTGATCCAGATTTTACTCTTGATATGGAGATTAAGTTTGCAGAATTACGAAATTTGATTCAACAGCATAAACCGTACTCTGAAGTCGAGGCAAAGGTTATCGAAATTAGAAACGGATTGGATGAGTCCGAAAGATTAGTAACAGGCACAGGATTGATAGCACCATCGCTGGCATTTACTACTTCATTTTCAATCATATTCAGAGAAGGACTTGAATCCGCTCTAATAATTGGTGCCATACTTACTTATTTAGAGGCATCACGCAACGCTTATTATAAGAAGCATGTTTATTTGGGAATTGTAATCTCTATTATTGCAACTATTATTACTTGGTACATCGCTCAATTTGTCATAGAAATATCTGGGGCAAGCAAGGAACTAATCGAAGCAATTGCAGGCATTTCTGCTGTCGCAGTATTATTCTGGGTTAGTTTCTGGATATTAAATAAAGTTGAAACTAAGAAATGGATAGAATTTGTAAAGGCAAAGGTATGGCAGGCAACAACAACTGGTAGCGTCATGGTCTTCGCTATGTTATCGTTTTTTACAGTATATAGAGAAGGATTTGAGACTGTATTATTTTACCAAGCAATGCTCTCATTTGCAAGAAATATGGAGAGTTTCGTACTGCTAGGACTTGTCCTCGGATTGGCTGTAATAATAAGCGTTGTCTTTATTATTAGAAAGTTGGGAAAGAGATTACCATTACGTGTCTTATTTGGTTTGACAATGGGAATTGGAGCTTACATGTCTATTGCGTTCATAGGTAACGCAATTAGAGAGTTTCAAGAAGTTGGCTATATCTCAACTACTCATATGTTTGGAATAATTCCGCGATTGGAGATTAATTTGGCAGCGATGACTGGAATTCATCCCACGCTTGAAACAACTATTGCTCAGATAGTACTGTTATCAATATATGTAATTGGCTCTCTTTACATACTAATACTACAGCCCCGCAGGAAGAAATTGGTAGAATCATCTAGAAAATCAATGGCAAATCTTAAGGATGGAGACTAGGGCTAAATTTATGGGGCAAGATCTATTTTTGGGAACATGTTTCCATATTTTGAATTACATAAAATAAAAATATATTCAGAAAGTAGCCGAACGGAAGCTTAATAATTATATCATTATTAAGATTATGTCGAATGTTGGGAACCGTCAGCGCCAATACCGACGAAGATGAAGAGTTATTTTTAGGAACTGCCGAGTCTGAGCACGTCGAGATGTACTTGAAGGCAATATGGCATATTCGTGAACGAAAAGAAAAAGTTAAGGTTAGTTCCATTGCCAAGATCTTGAACGTTAGACAACCTTCAGTAGTTCAAATGCTCCACAAACTAAACGATGCAGATCTTGTTGAGTATTCAAAAGGCAATTCTGTGATGAAATTGACTCCAGAAGGAGAGCAGGTTGGAGAACGTATGATGAGAAATACAAGACTCTTGGAAGTAATGATGAATGAAGCTCTAAAAATTGAAATTGACGAGGAGATGGTTTGTGGAATAGAGCACCACATGAAGGAGATTTTTACTGATGCATTATGTACATTGTTAAAACATCCACGCTCGTGTCCACACGGATATCGTATCCCACCAGGTAAATGTTGTAAAAAATAATTATTGAATTTTTCCACTTCTCTAATTATTATTATCATGTGCGACCACAGTCTATTTTAGCCAAAATTGGGTATGTCAACTAAATATAACGAATCATGGTCCATGTTCCGCGGAAATCCAAGAAGAACAGGCTCTATAAGGACTAGGCCACTAACTAGACCGTTACTCTATTGGACTATCAGGTTAGGGCCCATTATTTCATCACCTGTTTATGAAAAAGGC
>JARBAW010000110.1 GCA_029237505.1 Nitrososphaerales archaeon | reverse complement strand
GTTCCTGAAACTCCAGAAGTTCCTGAAGCTAACCTAACTGCAGCTGTTCCTGAAACTCCAGAAGTTCCTGAAGCTAACCTAACTGCAGCTGTTCCTGAAACTCCAGAAGTTCCTGAAGCTAACCTAACTGCAGCTGTTCCTCCTCAAGCTAACCTAACCGATGTTCCTACACAAAATAACACCGGACTAGTAAACCTTCAACTTTCAATAAAACAAAATCCGATAGCCCCAGGTGAACAACAGACCGTAACGTTAATTGCCTCTGACCCCGTCACGGGTGCACCACTTGATCGGATCTTTGTTCATCTTACAATAAAGGATCCTGATGGAAATATTGTAAAAGATTACACCGACAATGATGGTCAACTCTCACCTTCTTTTGTGATTAACGAAGGAGAAGTTGGACCTTTTACAGTTTTGGGAACTGCACTACAGGCAGGAGTGGAAAGTAGTAAGTCTTTGACTTTTCAAGTTCAATAAGTTCTTTTTGTCAATGGAAGAAAATACTACATCAAATGACAGAGTTACTATTGATGAGTAAGAATTGAAAATGCCTATTGCCAAAAATACAGATTTATCTCAAAATGTGTACTTCACAGGGAAAAAAGCTAAACCCTACATTACGTCCACATCATGTGGTTGACTTTCAGTATATCCTGCATGGGTAATTTTTACAAACTCGGCATTGTGCTGCATTTCTGCAATATTTCTTGCACCACAATAGCTCAAGCCTGACCTTACCCCGCCTACAAACTGTTTAATCAAATCAGTAACACTTCCCTTATATGGTACCATTGCCTCTACCCCTTCAGGGACGTAGTCATTAGGATCTTCTACATCTATCACCTGTGATCCCTCCTCTCTATACTTTCTGCCAAGGGAAGCATAAAATGAAGCCATTCCTCGATACATCTTGAATTTTTTTCCGTGTCTAACTATTGTTTTACCAGGACTCTCATCAGTTCCACCAAAAAGACTCCCAATCATTACTGTGGATGCACCCGCTGCCAACGCCTTAATGGCATCGCCAGATGTCCTTATTCCACCATCTGAAATTAATGGGATGTCATAGTCTTTTGCAACCTTTACGCCATCGACGACAGCGGTAAGTTGTGGAACCCCCGAACCAGTGATAACCCTAGTGATGCAAATAGATCCGGAACCTACACCTATTTTTACTGCATCCACTCCAGCTTTAATCAAATCTCTTACTCCTTCTCCAGTCGCAACATTTCCTGCTATTAACTCGCAATCTGGAAAAGCCTTCTTAATCATATGGACTGCATTAATTGCATTATCGCTATGGCCATGTGCAATATCAACAACTATGATATCGGTTCCTGCGTTAAGTAACTCTTCAGTTCTATCTAAATAATCTCCCTTTACTCCAACAGCTCCTCCGACCAATAGTCTGCCTTTCTTGTCTTTAGAAGCCAATGGATATCGTTCCATTTTCATTATGTCTTTACTGGTGATAAGTCCAACAACACCATTTGATTTATCGACTACAGGTAGTTTCTCGATTCTATTTTTATGTAGAATATCTTTTGCTTCCTCGATAGAAATCCCTTGTTTTGCAGTCACAAGATCTGATGTCATAAGATCCTTTACCTTGGTAACTGTATCATATTGAAACATGATATCTCTATTGGTAATTATTCCCACCAACTTCTTAGTGATATCGTCCATCACCAATAGGCCTGAGACACCGAGCTCTTGCATCAGCTTAGATGCTTCAGATGCGGTTTTAGAAGGTGAAATGGTATATGGTTGTTCAATAATCACGGACTCTGATCTTTTTACCCTCAATATCTCATCGACCTGATCTGAAATTGTCATAAATCTGTGGATAATTCCTATTCCTCCTTCCTTTGCTATTGCAATTGCCATGTTGGATTCGGTGACTGTGTCCATATTTGCGCTAATTAGTGGAATATTCAACGAAATGTTTCTCGATAATTTCGTTTTCAAATCTGTTTGAGATCTAGAAATTATGGGAGATCGTTTAGGAATAAGGAGAACATCGTCAAAAGTTAAACCTTCTTTTACTTCCAATATTTCCTTGATTTTTATATTTGCGTTGGGATTATAAGCGTTTTCTTCTGGATGCGCATTTGTCATTTTGCTATCCAAGGGGAGAAGAACTTCTGAGAAGAGTAAGCGAGATTTACTTTAACATCAGTGATAATGATTCTAGCGCGACACGCGTTTCTTTAACATCATGGGTTCTTATAATATCGGTTCCCTTTAAAGCACAAATGACTTGAATAACGATTGATGAAACTAGGCGCTCTGACTCTTTTAGATTGAATATTTTCCCGATGAATGATTTTCTTGAGACAGACATACAAATTGGTCTTGATAATGATGACAGGCGTTCAAGATTCAAGATAATCTGTATATCACGGTCATACCAATTTTGCCGAAATATTTTTGTGAAAAATGGGTTATTTCCACTTGATCTGAAGAAACCGATAAGAGGATCTACAATTAATCTATCCTCACTTATTCCGTATTGGCTGGCTATTTCTATGCTTTCTTTTAAGATGCCTACTGTTTCTACCATATTCCCTGTTTGATAGGTAGCCTTCTTGTTTCCATATGCCCCAATAATAACAGGCAGGTCCGTGGAAGAAATTACGGAGCTCATCATTTTGTCGTATTTAAGCCCTGTCACATCATTTACCAGATCCACGCCTAAATCTATAGAAACTTTGGCGATATCTGCACGCGGCGTATCAACTGAAAGTGGAAGATCAGTTACATTTCTTATGGCTGAGATAGAATTGCGTACTCTTTCAAGCTCCTTGCTAGCTGAAACGAATGTATTATTGTATGGCGCTGTAGACATTCCTCCAATATCAATAATATTCGCGCCCTCTTCCTCCATCTTGATAGCCCTTTCGGAGATAGCTTTCTTGTTGGTTGAAATTGATTCTTTATAAAAGGATTCTGGACTAGCATTAATAATACCCATTATTGCAGGTTTTCCGTTTCCAATTTCAAGATTTCCAATCTTTACCTTCTTCATTCAAATTATCACCGTTAATATGAAATTTTTAGTAAAATGCTTGTTAAACATTATTAGACAAACTATAAATTTATTTATACACACAGATTTTTCGATCAATAGTTTTAATATAGGCAAGGATGCCCATTATTATTAATAATCTTGATCATTTCTTATCTGGACATTTTGGAGAAACATTATGACAAGAACGCTTGACAAGACCCACACCGTCCTTTCCTATGTTGAAGGAAGCCTCAAAAATGCAATTGTTATGAATGAAAATGTCAAGGAAAATGGTTTCATATTTTCTCTTATTAATCCACCTGTTCCATTAGGTGGTAATATTGTTTCTCTAGATATTTATGTAGATGAGCTTCCAATATCAAAGAAATCCATTCAGATAGCCACTTCTGATACGATAGTTAATGCTTCGGCATTATCCGAGTCACGACCAATTCAATTCAAACCATTTCAGAGTGCAAGATTTTTAGTGATAGGAATGGAACTAGAAACACAAAAGAAGCACAAGATTACAATTATGAGTAAACTTGAGGGATTTGAACAAATAATAATTCCATTTACCTTTGTCGATATTGCAAGCAATAGAAAGGAAAAAGTAATCATTTCATCAAATTTGCCAGAAGACTCGGATGCTCAAGCTTATGGTGAAACGATGTTTATGAATTTTGCATCACCATTAGTATTGTCTGGAAGAAAGGCCTACATTGTTTGCTCTTCTAATGGTGCGCTGTCGGCAAATTGGACGTGGATGGGCGCAAGATATGACAATGGTGGATTATATGTTCCTCCTGCTAGAGCTTTTGGACGAATAATTGTTGAACTTTCAGTAGATGAAGGGGTTAGGAAAAGACTTCCAAATTTTGTCATTTCTTCTAGACATGAAAATGGAACATTGTGTACTCATCATGAGGTGGCAGGGATTCATGTTAAACGAACTCTATTCGTTCCAATTGAAAATAAGGGTTTTATACAAATACTTAACTTTGATACTGAAAAGATTAGTGAATTATTTGATACTAATACTAGAAAGCAATCAAATAAAAAAATACGTGTCCATTTTCTGATTGATGGTAACATAACGAGTTATGGGTTGGCCGCCATTTCTCAAAGTAATTTTTCAAGATTTTATAAATCAGAGAACTGCTTACAGATTAGAACAATTGCAAAAAAAGGAGTAGCTCACTATTTTGGATCTATTGGGATATCTCCCAAAAATTTAAAGCCATCTAAGATTCTAACAGATTCCTTTGATAACGATCTGGAATTATCTTATGATGTCGAACTTGAAGAGGGGTTAACTAAAGAAATTGCATTAATAGGCGCTGGTGATTTTACGAGTGCACAGGAATGTCTTAATGAATACAAGACAATCAGAGACAATTATCAAAAACTGTATGAAGAAACAAAGAATTATCATTATAATATTTCCACATCTACTTTTACTATTCGTAATGCTACTTCAAATTCAATCTCAAATTCGACAATCTCTAAATTAGCAAAGGCACTTAAAAAGGCAAAGACTGCTCTTGAATATCTAAAGGCAAATTATGACAACCTTGGTGAGGGAATCAGCGCAGGGCTTCCAAGGTTTCCCAATTATTGGGCTCGTGATACGGGTTGGTCACTGAGAGGATATCTGTCTATGGGTCAATATGATTTCTCTTTAAGAGTAATAGAAAATTTTCTGAAACGACAAGCAAAATACAGCCATAACGGTGCGGTGAAAGGAGAGCTACCTATGGTAATAAGCGGGAGGACATTCCTACATAACACAACATATGGTTCTGCAGATTCAACTTTCTTATTTCCTTGGGCCATACGTGAGTATGTACATGGTACTGGAGATACTCGATACCTTTCAACAAGATGGGAATCCATTGTTCATCTTGTTAATTCAGGCTTCCTAAAGGACATTGACAGTGATGGTTTTATTGAACATGGTTTTTCAGGAACGGCGGAAAAATTACCTATTCAGGACTCAACGTGGATGGACCATATTGATAGGCGAAAGAGTGCAAATGATGTGCAAGCTCTCTTCTATGAGAGCCTTATAATAGGAAGTGAGTTAGCAAAGATCGTTGATGATAAAGAACATGAAAAATCCTGGCTTACGTCAGCCCATAAACTAAGAGAAAAGATTGATAGGGAATACTGGGAACCAAAACTTGGATTTTATTATGATACTATTCGCAAGGATTTGACAAAAGATGGCAGCATTCGTCCAAATGCATTGGTAATGTTGCTTTCTGAAGTAGTAAAAGATCAGAACAAGGCAAGATTAGTCCTTGATAGGGTGGAAAAGGAAGATATGACTACCCCGTGGGGAATGCGATCGTTGAGCAGTCTAGATTCCAAATATCATCCTTCGTTGTACCATGATGGTGCAGTTTGGCCACTTGTAACAGGTTGGGCAGCTATAAGCGAAATAAAAAACCAAAGAACTCAACAGGCATTAGAGTATCTTTCAGTAATGGCCGATCGAATCATTTCGGAAAATGGAATGTATGCAGAAACATACCGTGGAGATAGACCAGAACCATTTAATTCTTGCATCCTACAGGCATGGTCAGTTGGATTATACGTATATGCATTACGTGAATTGATGTTAGGAATCAAACCAAACATGATTAAGAATAATATCTGCTTGGAACCAAAACTACCTGACTCAATAAGATCGGATCTTGGGAACCTTAATTTTGATCATTTTATTAGTACCAACGAAGGCTTGAATAAAATCAGCATATCTGTGAGACCTGATAGAGATAAGATAACTATTGTTCCAGAACGCAATGATGTTAAGCTACCAGAATTCTCTAGTTCCACCTATTCTATTGATATTCAGAGAAACAAGTAGTTACGTCAGTCATGCAAAGGAAACGAATTATATCTTAAAATTAGACGAATTGAATCCTTTGATGAGTACGTAGTTGATCCAAATCGACGAAGAAAAGATAGATTCCACGATTAAAGAGAAAAAACCACGCTCAATAGCATTAGATGGTCCAGATGGACTTTTAAAGAAAATACAGAGCTGTGCCCACAGGTTATCGGAAAAGTATCAAATCCCTGTATATGTAATTGGAGATACGTCTTGGGGTTCATGCGATTTGAATCTTCATGCTGCTGAGACCTTGGGGGTTGATATATTGTTCAATATAGGACATACCATTTCCATGGAAAAGTTTGGAGATAAAGTCATAATGATTAATGCTTTCGATGATATAGATTTTAGCAAAATTGCAAATCGATGTGCTATTGAATTGAAAAAGAATTTTGGCAAGATTTCTCTCGTGACCAATAGCCAATATCTACCATCCGTCCAAAAAGTTAAGGAGATTTTTGAGAGTCATGGATATGAAGTAGTTATTGGCAGGGGTAAAGGTCATCTGAATGATGCTCAGGTATTTGGTTGCGAGTTCTATCCCGCCTATGACTCTAAGAATGATGTTGAAGCGTATATCTTCCTAGGACAGAGTGTTTTCCATTCTGCCAGTATTGCAATTGTTACAAAGAAACCGACATTCATGATGGATCCTTACTTCAGCGAATATTCAGAAATTAACGAAATCGCACAGAAACTTGAAAAAAAAGCAATTTTGTCGGTGCTTAAGGCTCAAGACGCCAAAACAATTGGGATAATCATTGGATTAAAGGAAGGACAATTCGCCAAGATTAAGGCACTTGAAATAAAGAAAATGTTAGAAGAGCAAGGTAAAAAAACCCTGCTGATAGCCATGACTGAGATTACAGATGAGCGACTTTTATCTTTCCAAGATGCTGATGCATTTGTACAAGTTGCATGTCCTAGAATAGGAACTGATAATCATTTCCACAAGCCAGTATTATCAGTCCCTCAAGCAATGTCTCTCATAAGGATACTGAAAGGTGAATCGCAAGAAGGTTTTCTCCAGATAAAGCACTGGCTGTAGATAATAATCAACAATGTAACATTCGAATGCGGTAGTAGCCTACCGGTACCACTAAAAAAGTAAAGCCCAATCTCAAGCTCTGCAAGATCAATCACGTAGACGTGCTAGCATGGATACGCTGCCTTAGGATTGCACCCTCCCGGACCTCATCCATTTCGACAATTCACAATCAAGCACATGCCTTCGCATATATTGTTGCTCATACCCATCCGACACGGCGTGGTTTCATATCAGCCTAGCAAGCAGGAACTTCACTTCTGAAGATTTACCCAGTAGTTACTGATCCCAGCATAAAGCCGATTTCTGGTTTGGGGTACGGCTAACACCCCAATCCTACCTACTACCGCGAAAAATGTTATACAATGTAGATATATTTGTGTATCCTGCAAATAATAACAAAATCAAACCAATGAGTCATCTTTTTATTTTCTAAGTTTCTTTTACTAACAAATCTAGAGTACTACACACGGAGCATATTACATTGGATGAATCTCTCTTGCAGATGATACATCGTCTATGTTCCTGTTGAACGCCATGATTTAAATCTAAATCTTTAAGAGAACCTGCAGCCTTTACCTTCTTTGCAATCTTCAAGATAGAGCTGTATGCATTATACTTTATGCCCGGATGTATTTTCTCAAGATTATCCAAGTGATTCCTAAACGCACTCCGTATACTCTCATCTTTATATGGACATTCTTCCGATTGAAATGGAATATTTGTATGAATAGCATATAATACAATTTCTCTTTCGTATATTTCCATTAGTGGTTTGATTTTCCTCAGATCTGTAATTCCATATTCAACTGGTTCTGGATACGTCCAACCGATTCTTTCCACATCACCGGCAAATAGGTTAATGAGAAATGTTTGAATGTAATCATCCAAGTTATGACCAGTGGCAACCACGTTTGCTCCGCAAGATTCTGCAAGAAGATCCAGGGCTCTTCTCCGAAAAGTCCCGCACATAGAGCAAGATGAAATTTTTTCTGATGGTCTAACCTCCATTGCTTTGTCCATTGATAATCCAAAAAGCTCGCTAAAACTCATTATCCTGTTTTCAACACCTATGCTTGCACAGAAATTCTTTACAATGTTTAATGATTCATCGCGATAGCCCTTGATACCTTCATCGACAGTTATTGCCACCAGCTGAGAGCCCTGATTAGCAAGCGTGTTTCTTAATACATTTAGGAGAACTAGGCTGTCTTTACCACCTGAAACTGCAACTGCGATAGTGTCCCCATGTCTTATCATAGAATATTTTGAGATTGTCCTCTTTGCCTTGTATTCAATTGACCTGAGAAAGCATTTTTTACACAAAAATTCTCCAGAATATTGCCTTAAATAAATAGATGGATTTTTCTTGCACTTACTACACTCTTTGGACATCAGAATATGAATTTCATGGTGCATTAGATCTTTAATACCTTTATCGTTGATTAGAAATTGGCAAATTATCCCCTTGCAATGAATATAATTTCTAAAAGCATTTAAGTATATTACAACAAACTATTTTTTGATTTGACGGCTAGTCACGATGTTATTGATGAAATTAATCTTAAAATCATAAATATATTGAATAAAGACTCCTCTCTACCCTTTGTTGAAATTGCAAAACAAATTGGTATATCTGATGCTACTGTACACATACGTGTGAGGAGACTGATTGCTGCTGGTATTATCAAGAAATTTACCATAGCTTTGGATAACAATAAGCTTGGCTATGATCACCTGGCGTTCATGGGAATCAATATCGAACCTGGAACTGCCGATGAAGTTACAAATAGCCTTTCATCTATTGAAGAAGTGCTGGAAATACATGAAATGCATGGAAGATTTGATCTTCTCCTAAAGATAAGGGCAAAAAACCTTGAAGAAATGCGTGATATTGTCGTAAACAAGATAAGAAAACTTCCGAGAATTATAGAGACAGAATTGATGACTGCACTAAAGACTAGGAAGGAAGATCATATGGTACCAGTAATGGATCCTGCTTTGTAGACGCAAAATTCTTTGATATCTACATTCTTTGTTTATCTTTCTTTGACGAGGTCCACCAATCAAGATAGTCATCATGATATTTTTTTCTATCATTACCTTGATCTCTAAATGTTTTGTCTCTTAGCTCATCCATTTTTTCTCTGGAGGCAAAAAGCCCACAGCTTTTGCATATGAAATTTTTGGTAGCAGTATCCAACTTTAATTCCCCACCACATTCAGGGCAAAAATTAGACAATTTATTAATTATTAATCAGACTTCATAAAAAATGTTACGTGGATTTTATAATGATTCGGCATATAAGCCGGATATAATTCTCAATATGATGAAACATAGTCGGCCAATTCCTTTATCATTGGCCCCATACGATAGGTATTTGGCGTGATATCTACTGTAACATGGAATTGCTCAAGCATTTTTGAAGTAGACGGACCCACTGATACTACCAGTACATTTTTGTTCAGCTTCTCTTTTAGCGAATTTGATTTGTTGTTTCTTTTCGCCAATTCAAAAAATTCTTTGACCGCAGGAGGACTTGTAAATGTTATACTATCTACGATCCCATTCATTATGTCGTCGACGAGCTTTTCAATTTTTTCTTCGTTGGGCGCAACGTAGTCATATCCCATTTCCTTTAACATTGTAGCATTTTTCTGTTCAAGACTAGTGGAATAGGAATACGATGAAAAATCAAAGACATTTGCTCCTTGTGATTCAAGCTTTTTCTTGAACGAGATTGAAGAGTCTCCGTGCCATAATATTCCAATGTTCTTATTTCTAACATCAAAATTTTTCAATAGATCCAATATTCCTTCTATTGTATTGATGTTAGGAACAAAATTGGTTTTAATTCCAAATTTTCTAAGTTCCATTTTAGGTTTGTTACTTCTGGCTATTATTGTTGTACCTTGGAACTTTTCGTTCACTATGTTCAGCCTGTGAGATTTTTGGATATTTTGAAACAAGTTGAATACACCTACACCAGTCATAAAAATAAAAAAATGCATTTTCTGATTACTAATAGTTTCTATAAACTGATTACATTCGGAATTCAACGGTTTGCTATTCTTAATTCCAATTGTAGGAACCACATACGGAATTCCTCCAAATTTTCGTACAAGATCGGCAAGTTCAGAAGCTCTCCTGCTGGATGTAATAGCGACTGTAATTCCGAGTAATGACATAAAACAATGATGCAGTCTTTGAATTATTAAACTTGGGCCTATTCAAAGGGTCAACTCAAATAGCAATTTTAATCGTTCCCGAGATTTGATAATTCACACTCCTTGGAACCTTGAATTGAACATAATGGAAGGTGCATGGACTTTTCTCATCATACCCTTTATTTGGATCTGATCGCCCGTCAAATGCCATGCACCTTTTGAACTAATTGATCGAATTAAATTAAACTCTTTTGATTTGCAGACATCCTGAACTACCGTCTATTACTCCTTCACTAGGAATTTCAATTTCCG
>JARBAW010000109.1 GCA_029237505.1 Nitrososphaerales archaeon | reverse complement strand
CTATCCTCAAATAAACTGCAAATTGGAACCCAATATTGAGAATATAAATTATTCAAATTTCTTTCATCCATGCTAGAGACCAGATTATTAAGTCGCTTTCTTGGTTCTGGAGTTGAGAATATGAGAAGTTGAATTTCTTCCTTCCGCAATTCATTCATGAAAAGATCAAATGATTCCCTTTTTATCAATTTAGTCAATGTGATTTTGTTTCTAAGCTTAGGTATCAATGCATCAACAGCAAACCCTTTATTTGGACCTTTAATTGTTAACTGATGAAAGATTTGTGATTCAAGTAAGATTTCTTCAAACAATGACCACCTATCTAGAACAAGATTCCTAACATTTATTGATACAACCTGCTTATTTAGAAAGTTCATTATTTTTTTCATATTGAAATTGGAATCAGATTTTTCATACTGCGTGTTTGCGTTACTACTGTCATCGATTGCAAAAGTTTTGGAAAACTCTCCGACAGGATCCAGTACAAGTAGACCCATCTGACGGAACTTTGAATATGCTGTCAAAATCATTTTTGCCAATGTTGATTTACCGGATCCAGTTATTCCAAAAATTCCAAGATGATATGCCTCTCCTGCACCATTTTCTCCGTAATCAAAATGCTTGAACCACATTGGTAATTTGGTTTTGGAGCCATAACTATTTCCCAAATAGAGCAAGCTATTTTTTTGCTTTTCTAGGATGGTACTTAAAATATCGTCATCTACCTGATAAACATATGTTCCTGTTGGTGGTACTGTACCTAATAAACTTGGCTCAACCAAGTCATCTGAACTTGTGAATATTGCACTACAAAGTAGCTTGCCTATATGAACATCCTGTATACCACTAATAGGATTAACAGAACCTCTTTTTCTTGCTACAGATTTGATTGTGGGATCTTCTAACAAAAAGTTCTTAAGGGCAATTTCTATAATTTGACCAATTGCATAATGATTCTTAGAATCCTGCAAATATCTAAAGATGGCCAGCTCTCCAACAAGTTGTCTTGTGACGGAGGATTCCAATATGTCAAGTGCAAGCTCAATAGTTGAAGACGGTGAGCCAATTGTTCCTAAAATGGAACTATTATTTAGAAAATAATTGATTTTCTTGTCTATCGAATTTTCCAAACCTAGCTCCATTGTCAGTATCCACCTTCAGTTCTGTATGAGTGCATCATGAAAAATATATCCTTTTCATTATTGTCTGCTAATTCGGTCATTTGTTTCATTATGATTTGTTTATAGGCGGGAATAGCAGGAGCCATATGCTTGGCTATCCTATCAGCCATATAAAGTGGAAACGGTTCCATCATCGATGGGGTCTGACATTGACTTTTTATGTTGAATAATATGGTATTTAATTTTCTATCATCGCGAGCAATTGAGAATGGCACTTCAATCCTTAATGCAGGACACCAAGGATGTGGTTTGTAGTAAATAACTGAAAGATTTTTTATCCCCGAAATTACATCTTGCATCAAAACCTGCAGTTCCAAATCCTTGTACGGCAGTCTTGTATGCCATCCTTCCTCATTTGTAAATAGTTTTGGACGTGTATATTCTCCCGGATCCAATATCATAGTGAGAATTGCCCTATCATCATAATTTTCGGGCCAGTGAAGGTTCTTACCTATGTCATTCCTCGAAGTATACTTTGGTATTCCCAGATAGTATTTATCCGGCTCTTTAAACTCCAAAATTTTCTTGTAAGAAATCAAGAAATCTTTGAAATCTGCCTTGATTTTTTCAGAAGATTTTGTGTTGAGAGTCTCAATGAAATTGATAGCCTTGTACATATGAATAAGTGCGGTTGTAAGAGAGCCATCAAGATACACTATATCATATGGAGCATTTGCAGCTAATTTGATTTCCATTTCTACCATAATTGCTCTTGCTGAAATCATATTTTCAGGATTGTGCTTTTCAGGATTGACGAATACATCGTGACTTGGCATTATGCGCTTTTCATTTTCTTCGTTCATACCATTTACGGCGACTGCTGCAGCAAAAAGTAAATCCGTTCCTAGGAGACGATCTACTGCATATGCACCGTCCACACCGCCTGAAACTATATGCTCAATATTCCTAAATTTAATATCATTATCCAGTAGTTCTGTTTGCTCAAGTTGCAGTCGAAATTTCTGCCTTTTTTTATTGATGTCATGAATTGAGCTTTGTAATATTGCTCCAATTTCGTTAGTTTTTTGTAACATCTGTTCCACCAATGAGGCAGGAATCTCTAGAAAAGATGATGAATCGACTTCATACATAGGCATTTACCAGGTAATTATTCAAACTTGAGTAAAGAAAGTCATATTGGATGAAATTCAGAAATGAAGTTGAGGTAATATTATTCTGCACTTTCACGCTCATCTATGTCATATAATCAGAATGAACTTAGCTTTATGCCTTTCTAATTAAACTAAAGGATCTGTCCTCGACTTATCTACCCCCAACTGTCTCAATAGAAAATATCATCAAATTTGCAAACTCGTCGGTTTTACAAATGCAACCAGAGTTATTTTATCTCAGAAACTTTATTATCTTTTAAATCAAACTGAATAGTATTGAGGCTTAATCTATCAATAAACAAAGCGTGTAAAAATGGCTTGTTTGTTGCAAGTATTTTTTTAATTTGTATTTCAGTAGTTGACTTTACAAATCAGAATAATATTATTCGAGCGCAAGCTCCGGACGAAAAAGGATATGAATTACGGGAGATTGGAGGAGGAGCGTACGTAGTCTCCAATACAGGTTATAATAGCATGTTTTTAGTAACGGGAGAAGGTGTTATTGTGGTTGATGCCCCTCCTAGCATAGGAGTCAAGATAAATGATGCGATAGCTGAAGTCACGAATGAACCCGTAAAATTTCTGGTTTACAGTCACGCCCATAAAGATCACATTGGAGGTGCCAATGTACTTCCAGTAGAAACAGAGATAGTTGCACAGAGAGATACTTTGGGCTTTTTGAAAATGGCAAACGATACTGATAGACCGTTACCAACACAAATTTTTGATAACGAAACTACAATATCCCTAGGAAATGCTACCTTGCAGTTATTTTATGGTGGTCCATATCATCAAAACGGAAATATTTTCATTTATTCTCCGCAACATAAAATATTGATGGTAGTGGATCAGTTCTCACCAGGAGGAATGCCTTGGAAGCATCTTGCTACTACACCACATGTCCCCTCATACATCCAATCATATGATCAGGTACTAAATTATGATTTTGATACATATGTATCTGGACATGGTATTGGTACTAAGGATGATGTAATATTAGAAAAGCAATATGTTTCCGATTTGAAGAATAATGCTAGGTTTGCCATAAGTAATGTAAATTTTACTGAAGCAACTAAAAATACTGATAAAAGTAACAATGCCGCCGTAACAGAAGCGTACTTTAATGCAATGACAGACGTCTGTGCAGATAGAACCAATGGAAATTGGAAAGACAAGTTACAAGGTGTAGGCGTTTGGACAGATGAACACTGTGAGAAAATGATAATTAGTCTGAGAAATGACTAACTATAGTTCAAAAATGAACTAGTCCAATTATTAAAAGATATTAAAAGATACAAGTCATCAGGATAATCAGCTTGAAAATTCAGCTTGATGTTCTAAGTTCCAGGAACTATTTTTTTGTTGCCTTTATGAGAACATAATCTATATCCCCTGATAAAGACAGTTTTTTCATTTTGAGCGCTGATCGGTACACTATTCGTTCTGTAATATCTAGAGCAAACCTTTTCAAATATGAACTATGTTTGCCTAAAACATTTCTTCTAAATTCTTTTCTGTCTTGGATATAAAAATCCGTTAGTGGAATATATACTGATTTTCCTATGCTAAGGATATCCCTTATCACAAAATGCTCTTGTGAGATGATTGAATTAATTTGTGCCAATTCATAGTGTTCAGAAGCCCATGTCAAAGATAAAATTCCAAGTACTCCAAGATTTCTTAAAGAATTTAATAACTTAAATCTATGCTCAGCGCTAGGTTTTGAACTTGTTATGACTGGAATAGCAAGAACAATCAATCCAGTCTTATTTAATACTCGGTGTGATTCTCGAATAAATTCTAAAAAAGATTTGAAATGTTGTGCCGACTCCAGGGCAATAATCCTATCTGCAAAAGAATCGCCAAATGGAAGACATATTGCCGTAGCATTTACTCTTGACAACACAACACCGTTATGTTTGATAATGTACCTTTTCTTAGTAACTTCTGTCTTTACTGATGGTTCCGTCAGAATTTCTTTGTCATAGCCGTATTCACTATCCAATGTGTGCGACATCTTCAATGCCTGGTAGTTAACGTCTATGCAAATTAGACTATTCATTAACTTGTATTCCATTCTCCATTGCTCTGCTGGACCTAAAAGGCCACTTCCGACATCCAATACATTTTTTGCAGTACTAAGTTCAGCCACATTTCCCGTAATTGTGCATAACGCTTCCTGCGCTTGTTTAATACTAGCGGTCTCTGGAGTCCAAAAACCAAAGTTAATCATGTTTGTTCGAGTCAAAATTCGTGCATATGACATGAATGTTTGATAAATGCTAACTACCGCTCGTTCATCGCGTTTCAGTAACGATAACAGTATATTCATTGCATGTCGCATAGTTGTTTTGCCTGTTAATTGGTTCCTTATGAATACCTTTTCATGCTCATACGGACAAAGATTAAGCTCTCATTCTCATCGATTCGAAGATGTCACCTATACATTAAAAAACCCAGGTTACCCATATAACCTGTGAACAGTCGTGATGACACGCTGTCGTTGGAATGGTCATCTTGGATAGATTTTAACAGTAACAGTATTGATAAAATTCCAGAATCAGAGGGAGTCTATAAACTGCATGCAAATATGAAGATTTTGTTTATAGGAAATAGTAGGAACCTTAAATTATCTCTTACACAGGACCTAACAAATCCTTGTTTCAACAATAACGCAAGGTTCAGTTATGCCATTTCAGAGGCTGCAGACAAACTAATACTGAAACTATTAAACGAATACCGGAACAAGCATGATGGAAAGTTACCGTTATGCATGGAACAATGAATTTACCAAAAATGCGATATTTGTTTAACCGAATTTTTTAAATAACAACTCGTAAATGTTTTGACTGACTAGGAACTGACTATTTTTATTTATTCATTCAATGTTGTAGATATCATGATTTTTCCAACTGATGGAAGTTATGAACTTTGATTGGTGATCCAAAAGATATCGATCTGGAAATCCCCCTTCAAGAATATAAAAAATCCGACTTTCCATTTTACTATAAAAAGGTATTAAGACGTATATCTACACAATATCTCATTTTTGTTTTTTTACTAATATGTCATTGCCTTCAATTTTTACCTCATATCTTGCCACCGCCCTCATTGCAGGGGGCTTGGTTGGCTCACCAGTTCTTACATCAAATTTTGATCCATGCCACGGACATTCAACCTCAAATCCTTCAAGTGTTCCCTCATCCAATGGTCCTCCAACATGGGTGCACACATTTCCTATCGCATAATAATTTCCTTCTGCATTAATAACACAAACTTTTTCATCATCCACATCTACTGCCTTCATAGATGAAGGGCCAATATCTTTTAGTTCAGCAACCTTAACAAAATCCTGAGACATTTTCTATACATATTATTCCTCAAAATAGTATATAACGAGTTGTCGTTTATGCAAATGTAACTGGACTGCAATCCACGAACCGCCCAACTTTCTTCGACGTTATAAAGACAAAGATCGATCCAAAATCTAGTATGACTCTATGTTAACAAAAACGAATTAAGTTCAGTTTTGGAATGAGGGTCTGGTCCCCAAAAGTGAACCTACAGTTGGTGTCTCTTCAAGGTCGAGATTGATGGTTAATACATTTGAGATTGACCTTGACTTTGTCGCATCTGTGAATGTAACGTTTGCTGTGATGCTAGTCAGTGATTTATCCTTAAAACTGGTTTTGAATGTTTGTGTACCGCCGTCACTCTGAGCAGTAAAACCAGTTGGAAATGAAGTAGTTTTTAGCAATGTACCATTAGGAGAAAAGACTGCCATTACAGCATTAATCACTTGATTCTGTAGTGATTCATCATCAACGGTGTAGTCTATATTCACTTTAACCTGATTTGCATCAGTATTTGTTAAAGGATAGAAGCTCGAATTTCCTGCAGTAATGGTTATACCTTGAGTACCTTGGGCTGTCGCAGATGGTGCAGACGCCGATATAACATTCAAGCCAACCATAAATAACCCAAGACCTAACATAACCATAAAGCTTGATAATTTTGTCACCTGCTTATTCAACGATATTAGATTAATCAACATCAATAAAAAGACTTTCCTTTTGAAATAACATATATCACATTCTAACCTCCTACTAATAATTAATTAAATTCTTAATTACTATTCCAGATCCATCTCTCCTGAAAATACAGAGTTTAGAAATGAGCTAGCTAAGCAATTTTCCATTTTTCATACACTGTTTGTCCAATAAGAAGTAACATGTATTTATCTATGAAATCCATCTTACATTGGGTATTTGAAAAGGAAGGGATGGAACTCGTGGATATTTCCGAATCTGAATTATTAGAACAAATCCGTGGAAGGATAACTAAAACAGTAAAGGACGGTATCCAACTCAATATGTCAACTGAAGAATCTAAAAAACTTCTTCGTAGACATTTGAATTCCAAAACAAATCTCGTAATAATGATTATAGATATCAATAATTCAACACAAATGAGCCTTTCATTGTCAGAGGCCCGATTTGCGTTAATAGTACAAACTTTTGCACAAGAGGTAAGTATTGCAGTATCTGGTTATGGTGGTTATGTATTCAAGTACGAGGGGGATGCTGTTATTGTATTATTTCCAGCAGAATTTGACAAAATAAGGGCCTGTAGAAATGCCCTGAATTGTTCAGCGGCAATTTTGAAAATCATGAAAAATGCTCTTAACCCGGTGTTTAGGGCCAATGAGTTACCAGAAATTACAGTGAGGACCGGATTGGCTTATGGATCTGCTTTGGTAGTTCTATATGGAAAAAGTATAGAAAAGGCACACATCGACATTACAGGATCTAGTATTAGTCTGGCCTCCAAAATTGCATCCATAGCCAAGCCAAACCAAGTCTTGATAGGCGAGCATATTTACGATATCGTATCATCATCTACTAATCCCGATGACTTTTTTGACAAAAGCAAGTTCATACAGATTAGTTTAGATCCCCTCAAATGGAAATATTTATCTCATTCTGATCCTGAAAGTCTTTACCACGTCTACGAATATTTAGTTAATGATGACTAAAGATTAAGTGTATTCATGGTATGATTGACTAGTCAAATTTCTATTATTATTTTCCAATATTT
>JARBAW010000108.1 GCA_029237505.1 Nitrososphaerales archaeon | reverse complement strand
TTTGCAAATCTTATAGAGCTATTTGTTGAACAAAAAGCAATGACTTTTTTTGTAGGAGGCGACAATTTTATGGCTATCTCCAATACAGTAACCAAACAAAAGGTTTTAGAAATAGTCGGTAAAATATACGAAACTGAAAATGTTAAATTGAACTGTGGTATTGGTATTGCACACACTGGTAGAAAGGCAGTACAAGCCGCAACAGAAGCCTTAGACACAATCCGAAACCTAAGAGATCAAGGAATAATTAGTCCCATATATGAAATAGATTGGATATAATTTTAGAGAACATTAGTCTATTAGCTGGAGAAAATCTAGATTATATAGATAATGGGCACATGGTTATCAAGAATGATAAAATAGAAACGGTCGGAATTGGAAAATGCAAAAATAAGTTGAATAAGAACACTTTCGAGGGTCGAGGCATACTAGTTATTCCAGGGTTTATCAATGCGCACACTCACATCGGTGATTCTATTGGTAAAGACATTGGTGTTGATTCAGCATTTGAATCAAGGATTCATCCTGTCCATGGTATCAAAAACAAAATCCTCAAAAGAACTGAGAGAAGACATCTGGTCAACTTCATGAAAAGCTCCATTATTTCTATGATGAAGAAAGGAATTGTTGTGATGGCGGATTTTAGAGAGGGAGGAATGTACGGGATTGAACAAATTACAGAAGCCATCTCAGGACTTTCAATAAAATGCATCATATTAGGCAGACCGGAGCATTATTTTGACATTTCTCGCGATTTTGACAAGAATCCAAAAATTCCCCCAGATGTGATAAAGTCAATCCACAGCATTCTAGATATCAGTGATGGATTAGGTATCAGTGGGGCAAATGAAAATACTGATAATTCCCTGAATGAATATAGGAAGATCATTCAAGAAATATCCTTGAAAAAGAAATGCTTGTTGGGTATTCATTCCTCTGAATCACCTGAGACTGAAAAAAAATCAATAAATGCAACTGGAAAAAGCGAAGTACAAAGAATAATTACAAAACTTGTGCCAAATTTCGTCGTTCATTTAACAAATGCATCAGATGTTGATATCAAGCTTGTCGCCAAGAAGAAGATCGGAGTTGTCATTTGCCCAAGAGCAAATGCGACTTTAGGAGTAGGAATACCTAAGATATCAAAGATGTTGAACTTTGGATGTCTTATTGCTATTGGAACAGACAACGTCATGATTAATTCTCCGGACATGTTCCGGGAACTAGATTTTATCTGGAAAATAACAAGAACTCTTGAAGATGGTGCGATTTCTGCAAGGGAGATACTAAAAATGGCTACAGTCAATGGAGGAAAGATCCTTGGAATAAATTCTGGTTCTTTGAAGGCTGGAATGTCTGCGGATATGATATTTATTGACAAGACCAATTTGGATATTTCACCGATGCATGATCCTCATGTTTCCATACTTCATAGAGCAAGCGCTAATTCAATAATCAATGTTATGATAAATGGTAAATTTGTAGACGAGGATGAATTTAGTTGTATGTGATTTTGAATGCGGCAATGTCTATAGACGGTAAGATTTCTACACGAGGAAACGATTCATCATTTTCATCAAGAAAAGATTGGATACGTGTTCATAAATTAAGATCGTCAGTTGACGGAATTGTAGTAGGAATATCTACAGTCCTTGAAGATAATCCCATGTTAAATGTAAGGTTTCACTCAAGGGGAACAAAAAACCCAGTAAGAATCATAATTGATTCAAAAGCTAGAATTCCATTAAACTCAAGGATAATTAGATCATCAAAGAAAATTCACACCATCGTAGGGACTACACGTAATGCATCTACAAGGAAAATAAACTCATTAAAAAGAGCAGGAGTACAAGTATTATTTTCTGGAAAAAGAAAAGTAAATATCAAGAAATTATTTCAACAATTAGAAGATTTAGGTCTCAAAAGTATACTCGTCGAAGGAGGAGGAGAAATAAACTGGTCCGTTCTGAAAATTGGACTTGCAAACGAATTAATCGTTACAATATCACCTGTAGTTGTTGGTGGAAGAAATGCAAAAACATTGGTTGAAGGTGATGGGATATCAAACATAGCTAATGGTATTAAATTGAAATTAACAAGAACCTTGATAAACAATGATAATGAAATTGTACTCTTCTATAAGTTAAGATGAAGGTTCGTCTTTTGAACTAATGTCTAACAATATCTGTTCTATTTTATATCTTAGAGCATTCTTCACCTTTTCATTGTCTACCATGTTAAGAGAATTTTTGCAGTTTGGGCATTTGAAGAATAGCTCCATAGCATAGTCAAATTTTATCCTCGGGCAATTCGCATTTCCACAATGGTAAAATTCGGAAGATTCTTCATACTCCAATCGCTTCTGCAATCTATCCAAAATCTTTTTTTTCTGATTTTCGATAAAATTTTCTGCCTGATCTCTTTTTGCTCTCCATCTATATACAAACCAACCTTTTTTTTCATCTTTGACTCTGATACCAGTGATTAATGCTTTACCAAACATATCATACAATACTTTTCTTATTATGTTGATTCTCATACCAGTTGCGCCGGCTATTTCCTCGTCCGTAGCATCCTCAGTATTTAACAACGCCCTGGCAACTTTATGATACTCTTCTCCACCTATTAGATTGGCTATCTTGACAAATGGATCTTCGCTTTCAGCTGAATGCATCCAACTAATTATTCGACTTTTTTAGTTATATATTTACCGTCAATTTCAAATTTGATGGTTTGTAAGTTTAACATAACGTGGATGTTCGGTCGATATGGATGATTACTGTTCATTCTATATATAATTTAATCATAATTTAAAAAAACATGCACATATTCCAATTCTAAAGCTTAATTTAATATTAGTAATTTAATATTAAATATCGAAATATAAAATATTTTGATTACATGTTTGGCTCGTTTACGATTCTAAGCTCTCCATTATCCATCATCTCTATCCCCATTATTTTCAATATTTTTTTAGCGTCTTCACTAGGTTCTCTCTGAACAATATTTCTTGCCATTTTTATGCGGTATTGTGGAGCCCAATGTTGACCGATCTTATATTTGCCGCGAATTTGCTCTGGAACTACCTTAAGAACAGCAACTTCCTTGACTGATCCCATTTGTGGGGAAAGTGATTCATAACCTCCCTCCTTTTGGTACTTTTGCATTAGCGCGTTTAACGCCATTGCCTTTTCTGTATTATTTTCAACGATAGAGGCATTTCCTTTGATAACGATACTAACATACAATGTGTCTGCCTGTGATGCATCGGTGGGATGAAAATAATATGAAGGCAAAAAACAAATATGAGAATCAACTTCAAATCCAACCTTTGAATTTCTTTTCATATTTTCAAGTTTTTCTCCAACTGGATGAGAGTGCATATAAATTGCTCCAGTGCCTTTAGTACCTGTTTGAGTATCATCAGAATTATTCTTGACGTAAACAAAATTCATTGGTATAATCTGCGGATAGCCATATACGTCAATTGATGCAACTCTGCCAACTTTTTCTGCATTCAGGAATGTGATCATACTGACCATAGATTTAATTTCCAGTTTCGGTATTAGTTGCATATCTGGATCTGGACTTTAGTGGTATAATTAAATTGCTAAACTTTAATGTATCTAGTCAACAAGC
>JARBAW010000107.1 GCA_029237505.1 Nitrososphaerales archaeon | reverse complement strand
GATGGGCTATGTATATATGGCCACAATAATCACAGTTCACAAAGAATATTATTCGAATGTCCATTATTAACTTTATCAAACATTTTATTATTTCTCATGAAATTCGCCAAACTATCGTTACAGTTCCATTTTTATAAGTAGTGATACTTGTATCCGATACACGATATACAATGAATATTAATGAATTCATTTCTACTCTACCTACTTCTGTTGTTAAGGGCGATAATGTTAGTTTGCCAGATGAAGTGATAAGGAGACTTTTCAAACTTGCCAGACTTTCTAAGAATGACATTTTTTATGATCTGGGATGTGGGAGTAGTAATGCAGTTTATATTGCATCAACTGAGTATAAAGTCAAGAAATCAATAGGCATAGAAAAACGAAAAAAATCAGTTGCTAGTCTTTTGGAAAAAACACGTTCACTCAGAAATGTGAGAATAATAATCAATGACATTAGAAAGGTGGATCTCTCAGATGGGAATGTGTTCCTTTTTTGGTTCCATGATGAAAGGATGATAAACCAAATGATGAAAAAATTTTCTACAGAATTAAAAAAAGGTAGCAGAATTATTACAGTATGGTCACCACCAGGCTTAGTTATACCCAATAAATCTGATTTTCCGTTTTTTGTTTCTAGAATTCCATTTAAATTTGCCAAGAGTATCGAGGATCAGATAAAGGCAATCTATGGTCAAAAGTGTCTGGACTTTACGGCATCTTGGGTCTTGGGTGACAAATATTTGGAAAGTATTGGTGTTGTGCCAGATCAGTATAAACGATTTCTTAATATTTTATATGCAATGATAATATGGATTAATGCCTGGAATATGAAAGTGTCGTGTGAAGAAGAGATCCCTCCCCCAGTTGAATCTTACATTGGGATACTGCGAACGTTCTTCAGTATAGACTTGAAGTCATTGATTGAAGATCGAGATTAAGATAGAATTTAATATAATTAGACTATCATATCCGTAACCTATTACCATCCAAACCACCCCAATCTCTTGAAGTACCAAATCATTACTAACGAAGGTACTATTGCGATTATTAGTAAAAGTATGAATGAAGTAAACGGTCCAAGAAATTCAGAAGTACCAGTTACAATGCCTCCGGGCAAATTAACATTCATTCCATAATAGGCACCAATTACTGTAGCTGGAATAGACAGAGTAAACAGAATGGTAAGAGTTGCCAGAATCTTGTTTGATTTTTCAGTACTCAGCATGAAATCAGTGTCTTTGAAAATTTCTATGGTTTCTTTAGATTCTTCAAGAACTTCAAGGACCTTTTCGGTGTGATCCCTTACATCATCATAATAATCTGTTAAGTCTTCCTCAGAAAATCTTTGCATTTCTTTGCTTAAATCTAAAATAATTCTCCTCAGCGGAACAACTACCCTTCGTAGGGTTGTAATCTCTCTTCGCAATAGTGAAATGTCCCGTGCTACTGCAACTTTCTCATCGAAGACCAAATCTTCTATATCGTCCAAATTACCTTCAAGCTTCATCAATACATGTAACAAGTCATCAACCATTAGATCTATCAGGCTGTGTAGCAAGTAACCAGAAGAGGATCCCATGAATGTCTCCTTTTGTTTCTCATTATCCTTACAAAGATTGAACATTTCCATTATGGGTTTTAATTCCCCTTGCTGTACAGTAATTAGATAATTGTGCCCTGCAAAAATTGCTAGCTGCGTTGAACGTGGAATACTCTTATCTTTGTCCAATGTTGGAAAATGCAAGATTACGAAAATATGATCCTGATACTTGTCGATTTTGGGAATTTGTATTTTTGAAAGACAGTCCTCGATATTTAATTCGTGAAATGGATATTTTCCCTCCAGCATTTTTAATTTTTTTCGAGTAGGCTTTTTGATGTCTATCCAGGTCAGATTCTTGTTGGTAATTGACTCAAGTTGATCAGAAAATTCAATATTTGTCATCTGGCCTCATTCTTAATTAACTTTGAAAAGTTGAAATATTGTATATTAAGATATCTAAATTCTGTATAAAATTTTGAAAAACTTAGGTTAAAATAATACAGAATTAGTTTTATCTTTATGGCAAAGGTCGTTGTGGGAAATACTTCAGAAGTTCAAGAGGGAAAGTTGGTGCATATCACGGCAGGTGGAAAAGAAATAGTAGTAACAAAGTTGGATGGGAATTATTATGCCATGGATAATGTATGCACTCATGCGGGAGCAGACCTTCATGAAGGGGAACTAAAGAATAATGAATTGACTTGCCCTTGGCATGGTGCAAAATGGGATATTAAAACAGGCAATTTAATCTCATTTCCACAAAAATTGAGATCATTGCAGAGTCATAAGATTTTGATCGAAAACGATACACTCTATGTAGAAATATAGGTTTAGGAATTATACTGATAGAATATTCCCTGTTTTCTAAAAAATGTGTGTAATTCCAAATCATACAAACAATTTAGCATGGATATTAGTTTACCAGTATGAGATACAATAGAAGATACTCTATACTATCCCATCGCCTCAAGCAAAAGAAAGATTGGAACATTTTTTGTAATTACTTTTATCTTTCACTGATGAATTCTCACTGATGAATTCTCATGAGTGGGACAAGACAAAAAAAATTATTGATTTATATACACTTGCAATAAATAGGGCATAACTGAATTAAAGATATGAAGCTTGATGTTCCGAGATTTACAGAAAGATTTGGATCCGTAAGTCTGCACGGTG
The DNA here is from genome assembly GCA_029237505.1 of Nitrososphaerales archaeon. GTDB lineage: Archaea > Thermoproteota > Nitrososphaeria > Nitrososphaerales > Nitrososphaeraceae > TA-21. The sequence goes on along the minus strand of JARBAW010000107.1, from coordinate 6,513 downwards.
TGCAACGTGTGTATGAACTAGATTCTGGACACAAGAACAAGAACACAAAAACAGAATCTGAGGTTATTCGTTCGATTGATGACGAAATTATTTCCAAAATAGAAGCCGAAATGGCAATTGTGATTCCCATAAAAGGGGAACGCTTGAAGCTTTTGGAAGGAGTATTGAGTGGTATCCCACATGATTGTTTGACTATAATTGTGTCAAATAGCCCTAGAGAACCAATTGATAGATACAAGTTGGAAAAACAGGCATTTGAACAATTTAATCGATTTACTGAAAAAAAATCAGTAATTATTCATCAGAAAGATCCTGGTCTTGCAAAGGCCCTGGAAGGAGTTGAGTATCCTGACCTTTTTGACTCGGAGGGAAAAATACGAAATGGCAAAGGAGAGGGAATGTTCATTGGTATGCTACTTTCAAAAATGATGGGGAAAAAATACGTAGGATTTGTTGATTCAGATAATTATGTTCCAGGAGCAGTTAACGAATATACAAAAATATTCTCGTCGGGCATTGCGTTATCTACCACACCATATACCATGGTACGTGTGTCTTGGATATACAAACCGAAAATTTCAGAATCAGGTGTACGTTTTTCCAAGTTAGGAAGAGTTTCAGAGATGACAAACCAATTTTTGAATTTAATGATTTCATATTACACTGGATTTGAAACAGAAGTTATCAGAACAGGGAATTCTGGAGAACATTGTATGTCAGTTCAACTGGCCGAATTATTAACATACTCATCTGGTTTTTCTATTGAGCCATATGAAATAGTTAATTTGTTAGAGCAATTTGGTGGAATTACTCCGCCAGAGCACAAGGATACTATGGAGAAAGGAGTAGAAGTGATGCAAATAGAGACACGCAATCCACATTTCCACGAAGAGAAGGGGGATTTACATATCAAAGAGATGTTCTCTCAAGGTTGGGGAAGCATTTTTCATAGCAAGTTGTGTCATCCAGAATTGCGAGAAAAATTAAAGGCCGAACTTGTTTCAAGAGGAATATTGGACAAAGTAAAAGAACCTCCGCAATTACCAAAAATGAGACCGTTCATAGATATTGATATTTCGAAATTTGAAAAAATTCTCAAGGAACAAACCAATAGTCTTAGTATTTTTGAATGAGTTTGTCAAAATATTCTGAAATTAAGTTATGTAATTCTAGATTCGATATCTGGTAAAGTTCGATTAGTTGTCAATCATATCGCAATTCTCATTTTTTATCATTTTGCGTATTAGCAGTAATGGTATTACAACTAAAAGCGGAATGCTTATTGCGATAAACAAGCTTTGAAGAGGAGCCAAAGCTGACACTAAAGTGCTAGCGCCAAATCCTACAATCACAGCAAATAGACTACCTGCGCAGGTAGGACAACCAATGAATAGTCCAGTGAGAACTCCAAACGTAGAAGCAATTGGAAATCTTCTTTGAGATTGATTTCTAAACATACTCAGGAAATGCACGTTTAGTGCAAAATTAAAACCAACCAGGATCGAAACTATTATTGCCAGTATCAGGTTCATCGGAATTATTAAAATCGAAAATTGCTCAGTTATCTCGGCAGTAAGCATTGGAACGTATCCAGGGTAATTGCAGCATACCGTAAGATACAGAGACGGCGCGGTATCACCTTCAACATCTGCATGAAAGATGAGAATCTGAGATAAGAATCCGAAGAAGATGCCATAGACAATACAAGAAACAACAAATATCCTCCAAGAGGTCCTTTGAGTCAAGATACTAGAGACGTATCCAAAATAATTCTTTTTAGGCTCAGCTCTTGATGATTCAGATCGGAGGATAAGATAAGATCCATAACCAATCGCAACTAATGAAACCATAATCAGTATGATGACGGCTGTAGCCAAGTTATACAATTTCGGAGCGTCTGAGACAGATTGATTAGAACTCAATAAGGAATAAACGGACAGAGAGAAAATTACCGAAAAGATACCGATGCAAATTATGCGTAAGCCCCTATTTTTTAGCGAATCATAATTCTCAAGCAATGCCAACAACCAAAAATTAGTTTATTATTGAAAGCAGTCCAATCTATATTAAGTTAATTCAGAAATACCTGTAGTCAATACCTGTAATCAATTGGATAAAGGCTAAATTTATCGATGTTTAGAAAAAAATATGGACGAAACTTTCACAAGCGAAGGATTTGTTACAGCTTCCATAAGCTTTGTTGGTTTCGTTGATAAGCTTGGTCTTGAAGGAGTACTTACTTTAAAATCAAATGATGGTAGAGAATTTCCTATACGTGCATTTTCGGGAGAAGTCGCACGACATATCATAAGATTTCGAGAAGGCGATAAGAGTACCATACCTACAATTTATAATCTCATTGAAGAAATCTCAGCGCTGCAGGACTTGCTATTGGTAGAAGTCAGAATTTATAGAAATGGTCCTGTATTGAGATCGAATCTATATTTCAAAACTCGCAAGGAAATAATCACTTTGAGGAATTATCGTGCATCTGATTCTATAGCCCTAGCAGCATTTTTTGATGTTCCCATCAAGGTAAGGAAAAATCTATTTGAGGAAACAATCGAGCAGTAATCAATCCAAATCAAGTAGCTATTGCAGACAGTTTGTTTGATGCAATCGCCTTCTTGACTTCCATTGCAATTCTGCGCCCGATACCAAATGTTTGGCCATATGAGTATTTTGTATACGGTGAGGTCGTTGCCATTATAGGATTCCCAGGTACTCTTAGTGACACATCATAAACCGCTATTTCCAAATCAGGTGTAACAATGCTCTGTAAAGAAAACGGTCCAATTAGACCTGGCGGATATTCTTTACGCACAGTGTTAGCAAATTTATCACCAAGTTCGAATACTTTCTGAAGCATGGACTCTCTAATGCTTGCAGGGGTGTGGCCTATTTCGATGTGTCTTACTTGGGGTTCAAACTCTAATTGTTCTCTTGCGGGTAGTCCATTCAGATCATTGAGATTGGTCTGAAGCCTTCTTTCAATACCCAAGAATTCAGTTTCAGGTGTCAAGGGCGAAGTGAAAAAATTAAAATTAAAATAAGTACCCACAATAAATTGTTCTATTACAGATGAATCTAGATCTTCCTTTGTGATTATTTTTTCTTCTATCTTATTTTGTGATTTATCAAGATAATCTTGCGCAGAGCTTACAATGAAAAATGCTCTTTCAAGTTTCCTGGTAGACTCCTGAATTTTCACTATGGCTAATCCATCTATATCTGAATATTTGCCGTAAATCTTTGGATGTTTTATATCTGCGCGCTCTAACAAATAGTACTGATTTTTGTTAGCAGTTCTTTCCTCTGCGCGAAAAAGGTTTCTATTTCCAAGTATTGGCAACCTTAATTCACTCTCTATTGAATTATACCCCACATATGCAGTGAATGCCCGATGTGGTACAATGATACTGTTAATTTCTCTAAGTTTGTCCTGATTTTCTTTGAATAGTAGATCTGAGAATTTATCTAGCAAAATTATTTCATCCACTAACCTCTTAAATCTTAAATATGGTAATTCTCTCCCTTTTTGACATATACACACAGTCTTCAACCCCTCGTCTTTCGCTCCATCCATTATTTCTAACGCTGAATGACTACCAATGACTGCCAAGTGTACATTTTGTACATCATAATTTTTCATTAACTTTGAAATTGTGTCTGCATCTATCATGTTTACCCATGCAGAAGAAATTTGTTATAAATAAAATTTTCCTAACAAGATAATTTGAAAATTTCAGTTAATTTCTATTCGACTTATAGACTAACTATTTTTTTCTTTATTTACGGCCCCTTCTATGGCTTTTCTTAATTCGTCATCATTCTTGTTAGTATAGTCTATGCCCAATGTTTCGGCGATTTCTTCAAGTTTCTCACGGCCTACCTTATCGGTGCCTTTAATCTGCGCAAGCTCCTTTTTGGCTTCAATCCTTGCTTTTTCATATTCTGCTGTTGCCTTTCCGAACGATCGGGCCAATTCAGGAATTTTCTTTACACCAAAGAATAATACCACTATGATAACAATAATGATTAAAACCTCATATCCAACTGGCATCTGCAAGATTGCATTATGGATACCCTCCATATACAAAAGATATAGAAGGTTGAGATTTAAATGTTGATGGGAAAATATCGATTCGGTGCGAACGAAAAGAGTCCTATTACATCCACCTAGAGTTCAACTGTAAAGACCTGATATCCGCTCATGAAGACAACCTTTGAATCAATAATACATGGGAACCTGAAAAAGTAAGTTATTGATGATTGATTTATGACAATATCATTAACAGAGCATGTCACGAAAATTAAGAACAGCGTAGATCGAGAACTGACTGAGAAATAAGAAGCTCTTTTGGTCAAAAATACTAAATGACGACGCGTTATGAGGCGTCAATTTCACTGGGTGCCATTGAGTAGTGTGGTAATTTGGAAGATTTTTTGCAATATTATTTCAAGATAAATCAACAAGATTGGTCAATCATTTTGTGTCTAGCGACAAGACCGATAGCTCAATATTCAATTCTAGGTGTCAAGTTAAATGAGAAGTCATGACAAGGGATTGAGATTGATGTATGTTATGAAACATTTTAACAGAATTTAAGATCATTCACATTTGTTAGTATAATAAATAAAATCATTCAACTTTTATGAATATAACCCATTGCCATACATATTCTGTCCTTGGCACTTAAGGAAATATTACTCCCCCAAGAGAACATAATGTTTAGAACAAAGACAAAACTAAAGTGTACGGAGAAAAAATACAATATTATTATTACCAATTTCAGGGTATTACTGTATTCCGAAAGAGGACGTATTTTTAAATCACCTGATGTGATAAGCGAGAGATTGGAGAGCATCTATGGAATTGAGTATAATGAGGAAGGCATCTTTTTCAAGACTTCTAGAATTAGAATCCAGGGTGGTATAAAATTTGAAATAAGCGGTCCACTCTCAGAGGTAAAGCCAGTTTTCAACTTCATTCAAACAATCATTAATAGAGCAGATCATACTCTAGTCAGAAGATTGGATGAAGTATAGAAATTAGAGTGGTATACCCTCCCCCTTATCTTACAGTTATTCAATTCTAATTAAGACTCAATCCTTGTTAACTATGTTGTGGCATTCTAACAAGGCCCCTACTATTGAAAGAAAATATTCTAAATCAATTCTGCGATATTTCAGGGTGGGATCGCATGTTGGGATGACCATTAACCCATACCAAGGTTGCCATCACAGATGTGGTTATTGCTATGCAACCTATAAATGGTCACCAGATTTTTATGACAAGATCTATGGTAAAATTAACGCCCCTGAAATTTTAGAATCTGAGCTGAACAAGTGGAAGAATAGTTCAATGTTACCGGTTATGATATCCTCTGCAACTGATGCCTATCAGTATGCAGAAGCAAAGTATGGTATTACAAGAAAGTGTATTAAAGTTTTACAGCAATACCAGATTCCATTTTATGTGTTTACCAAGTCATGTCTTATTGAACGCGATCTGAATCTTTTTCGCAACTATAATTCAAATTGTTTTATAGTTTGGTCAATAACAACCATCGATGAAAACATAAAACGCATTATAGAACCGGGAACACCTCCAACACAAAGAGTTTTTGAAACTATAAAGAAATTTGTGGATTCCGGAATTAATTGTTGCGTTAACATTGATCCCATTATTCCCTTCGTTACTGATAGTGAGTCGCATATTCGATCAATTGTTGATACATGCCATAAACTAGACATAAGATACATTTCCGGATCAATACTGAGGCTGAGGAGCGATATTTGGATTAGGATTAGAGATATACTCCAATTACTGGGAAGATCCTCGAGTATTGAAGAGTATGAAAGAATCTTTGGATTTCAGGACCCATTTGCGAATGACAATAATCTCAGTGCAGATACAATTTACAGTGAAAAAGTTATTAATTTTCTCAAAGATGAACTTTCGAGAAGGAAGATTGTTTTTGGGTTTAACAAACTAATAGAATGTATTACCAACACAAAGTTGGAATATGCAATATCTACGAAGCAATGTAGGATGAGTGAATTTGTTTAATTTGAATTCAGCAAGCGAATTATCTATCAGAGTTTGGATTAATCGTTATTCTTTTGAAAGTCGTCATAACATCATGAAAGTTCTAGCCTATCCAACTCTTTTCATCTTTGAGCCACATCTTGGACATGAGGCTTCTCTATGTTTAGTTCCACAGCTCATGCAGTAGTAGTTGACTGAATTTCCAGAAAAAGGTGAAGATAATGAACCAAACATTCCCGCTCCGGCATTTTTCGCCATCCTATTTCGCATGTAAAAACCCATCAAAAGAAATATGCCGATAATGATCACCCAAGAATAAGGAAATGGAACGAACAATGATACAGTTACGCTTATGCCAATTGAGATTACAATCCACATTAGCTGGAATGCAAGAAATTCTTTATTGTCCATGCTGCAATATAATAATTGATTAAACAAGATTATTAAGGTTAACTATTTTG
>JARBAW010000106.1 GCA_029237505.1 Nitrososphaerales archaeon | reverse complement strand
GGTCTGAATAACGTCATGGAATTCGGCTTTGTCCATTTTTGAAAAGACAATCACAATTTTTCCCATATTTACTTTTAACTCTTCTAAGACACTCATGCAACTGTAATATTTAATTTTTATTTCATCGGCTGACTCTGATGAATCAATAAGCAGAAGAATCAGGTCTGCTTGAAGAGACTCTTCCAGGGTAGACTTAAACGCTTCGATCATATATGTAGGAAGTCTTCTAATGAATCCAACTGTATCAGTAAGTAAAACCTTCTGTTTGTTAACATTGAATGATCTTGTAGTAGTCGACAACGTGGTAAATAAATTTTCAGAGGTTTCTCTCTTTTCCATAGTCAGCAAATTAAAGAGTGTTGTCTTGCCCGAACTAGTGTATCCTACCAAGGAAACAATTGGGATTTTATTCTCTGTTCTTTGAACATGGTAAAGATCACGTTTACTCTTGGATTCTGCTAATTTTTGTAATATAAAACCCATTCTCCTCTTTAGATCTCTAAATTTTACGTCAACTATGTATTCTCCGCTACCACCTTTCCCTGGTCTCTCATTACCCATCAACAGCTTCGCATTTTCTTTTATCCTCGGTAACTCGTATTTGATTTCTGCGAGTTGGATCTGTAATTTTGCTTCCGACGTAGTCGATCTAATATAAAACAGATTGAGGATCAGTCTTTCCCTATCAATTACTTTTATTCCCGTTGCTTTTTCTAAATTATAGATCTGCCTGGGCGTCATATGTTCATCAACTATAATCTCGTCGGATTCAGCATGTTTGAGATGATATTCTTTAATTTCTTCGACCTTGCCAGAACCTACACCGTAAAGTGCATGCTTCAAATTTTTTTGAGTAAACAACTTTACGATTTTATAATTTCCTAATGAATCCACCAGACCTTTTGCCTCCTGCTTGCTGAACTCGTCAGGATAAGTTACCAGTATAACATTTTGTCTAGTTTTCAGAATGTCTCAGGTCCGGACCAGTCCATATAATCATCTGGAAAATAATTGTTCTTGTGTCCCCAAGAACATACATGTGGTGTTGTAGAATTAGTCTTTAATGGGAGATCATTAATAGCATTCTCAGCTACGTATACGCCGGGAAAGACTTCACCACAGTTCTTACACTTTAACATCAGCATAGGCATCTAATTAAAACTACTTTATAATAAGTCTCAATAGTATTAATATCTACCTACAGTGTATTTTCATATCATCTAAACTACTAGTTTATAATGTATATTCCTTAAACTTAATTAGAAAAGATATAATTGTTAGAAAAAACATTCAAGTGTTGAACCCTTTGCGTCAAGCGAAGAAAAGAATTCGAGATTTTGTATAGCATGCGGAAAACCTGCAACTAAGATAGTCAAATACGACATGGTAAGGGCAATAATCATAGAGAAGTATTGTAATAAATGCGCTGAGCGAGTTAAAAAAGATTCGGCCAGTTAACATCAAATTATTGGCTAATTTGAAAATTGTTCTTAATGTCATTATAAACGCATATTCCATTTAACTAGTTAAAATAGTACCAATTTTTGGTAATAATACAAAGCTACATATACAGACAAATTACACATTAAATAATGACAACAAATCAATCTTTATTAAATCAAACTATTCTAAATATTAATCAAAGCATATTTCTTTTATGTGATCATTGCTTTTGGACAGCAACATGTCTCAACAAGTTACATATCAAGCAAATATTGGGAGCAAACAGCATATGCCCTGCGTGCAAATATGAACAATTGTCTAGCCTTCCGATAAATGCAAATGAATCATTTACATATGAAAACTCCCGAACTAGAGGACTAGAAATTGTGTTTGGACCTAGAATAAATCAGGGAAGTTTATTGCGGTAATAAATTATAACAAATGTAGGAATTCAAGTTTTCTATTACAATATTTAACTATTATACGGTAACATGGTTATTCCAACTAAAAGGTAATTGTGAAGATGGCTCTTTATAATACGGTTGTAATTCATTCAACCTTTCCGTGGAACCGTCAGAAGACATATCTTCCAAATAAATGGAATCAGTTCTCATCAATTCCATAAACGAAAATACTTGTTCATTTGTAACTCCATGTTTTAAATCATAATCAATTCTTTTGATTACTTTGCTTATTTTCCCATACTTGTTGTTCAATTTTACCTCCCATCGCGTCGCATTCTCGGATAATCCTTTCACAAACCTAACAACAGTTTGTTCCATATGTTTAACATGCCATTCCCTCATAGGGAAATTATTTTGTTTCAAAGTACTCATTTTAGTATATGCTATTATCCTATTTAATCTAGCGTATTAATTATAGGAAAATTTACGCATATGGCACTTTTTTGCCTCAAATCTTCAATTAGGAATATAGAGAAAGAGATAATATTACTAATATACAGAAATATTTGTTAGGTCTGGAATCGGTACTCTGCGTTTCTTCTTTTAGGAATTGATTAACTGATGGATCTGTCTATAAGGATAAAGAGTAGCTATCATCGGAGATTTATAAGTCATGGTTAGTCGATGCACAGATACATTGTATCTCTTTATCACATTCTTCATGTCTTCCATATACACAAGCCCCACACATGGTTTTTATCTTATCTTCTGAACCCGCTATTTCCTCTTTCCGTAATTTTGTTTTCATGATCCAGTTGAAACTGCTACATATATTATCTTGCCTACTGGAACTGGAGATAAAAGAGTCAATTTACATACTGATAACTGATGTTTGACTATGGGCTATTGATTGAAAGGAAAGAGAAGCATCATGCTAACAAGGTACCTCACAAAATTATACAATAATTATGCCAACACCATATCGCTAAATAAGAATTTACTACTTTCGGGTTTGGTTGGTTTTATTGTTAGTCTAATCGTCGCATATCTGTCTGCGAAATATTCCAATGATGATTCTGCAACATCAATATTGACTGTAATAGCCGGATTCGTCTCTTCTAAAGTTATTTTTGTCATTCTATTTCATCTTGATAATAAGAAGAAATATACAAAAAGATTTAGTGGCAAATTGAACTTTGAGATTTTAAAACAAATAGCAACTAAGATGATATTTGCTGATGCTATATTTGATATTATTAATAATGTATCAAGATTTTTCATTTTACTTGAATTATTGAAGATGGGATATCAGCCAATACAAGCTGCAATAATTGCATCTATTATTGCTTCATGTTTCTCTTATTTAGCTATAAATTTAATTGTAAGACGTATACACGTTTTTAGATTTAAAAAAAAGTTTTTCTAGGCAAAAAAGCAATATCTGTTTAACCTTATCCAAAATAAACATTGAAGGTTAAGAATCCGTTTTAGATTCAGAATCCCAATTAAGAACCGATAACGTCAGGGGTACCGACGCACTGTCAGTCCATCATATGTGGATTCCTTTATAAGGGACCAAACTACTAAAAGATATCTTGTGATTTATTCTGCTATTTTGATAATGCTACATCATTAGATTTAATACTACATTTTCTTAGCATAATTAATTGATGGATCATATAAGATGAGATCAGCGCCGCCCACCGGCTTGAAAACTGTTTGGGTTTCAGTAAATCATTTCTTAAATAATAATGATTTATTTATGAAACGCATTTAAATATTTCAGGGATGTAACTCAGGAGTATGACTAGTTCTCTTATCCTTGTTGGATTAATATTTAACCTGATAGCTTCCGTTCTGATTGGGTATGGAAGAATTTTTAGATCAAAAAAGACAATTCAAAAAGAGTCTCAGACAGGGGGCAAAGAAAATACTTTTGAAAAAAACATCGACTACTAGAAACCAGGATCGCGCAAGTAGGTGCAGTACTGCTCGCAATTGGCCTTCCGGTTCAAATTTGGGGAAATTTGGCCGATAATTAACATAATTATAATGAACAAATTTATGGACAACATCGATTTCCATAGGGTTATTACTACCACGATTATGAGAAATTATGCGAAGTAAGCTTCCTCCAGAGGATCTTGCAGCGGATCTAAATGAAAGCTTTTCATATAATTCTTAAACATTTTTTGCCGAAAGGAAGGTAATTTCCTCTGAATCAACTTATCTAATAAAATGTATGATACTAATAAAATGTATGATATTGAAGGTCATGGGCAAGGACGTTGAGTTTTTGTACGATATTATGGACAAATACACAGAAGACGCTCAAAAGGCAAACAAAGAAGAGCTGGTCGGTACGTGGAAGAAAATAAAAAGTGATAGGCCGACTCACGTTACTTTGCTTAAGGAGGCTCTCCTAAAAGAGATTCATGGTGTTTAGGCTAACTTTCTTCTAAAACGGTTGGCTTAAACTTTAGGCACGGACATTTAGATTTGTAACAGTGAGTTTGACCCGCTTCATGGTCTTTCCGTTTATGTCCACATGCTAAACATTCGGTATCCGATCCCATGTATAATAACGACTAATATTTTTAATAAAAGTTATAATCAGGACTTGAAAAATTTGGGAGTAAAACTTAAGTGTTTTATCGGTCCTATTATAAGAACTTTTTGAAGTGATTGACTTAACCGCTTCGATCATAGGGAAAAGGCAAATCCACATTTATGAATGGCTTGCTAGAAATTATTTTTGAGATTAAGTCAAAGGACAAGGCAAGAGTAATAAACAGATGTGAATATGATTAAGTCGGATTAGAATAGCCTACAATAAAAAGAATCCCTATTTAGTCAGAATAGGATTGGCAAAATCGAAGTTGTGTAAGCCATTTCGAATGGCTGTATCTTTACAAGGAACATTATTTTTCATGAAATTTGACCACATAACTTCACATGTTCTACACATAAATTCCCCAGGCGCGATATCCGGCTTTATTTTTTTAACCATAAAATAAGTAAAGGTTCTCACCGTATATCAGTCTTGCCCACACGTCCGCATGTTTATAAGAGATTGAGGGGCCATGAACAATGATCAAATGTGCCGGCCCACCAGCCATGGATTTATGGTTGTTCTACCAGGTTATTGCCAATAAATTATAAAAAATTTTTAACCCAATGAAAAGGAGGACCGGCGAGTAAAATCAATCCTCCTCTTCATTGGCCTTGAAAGAAGGAACAAGGAATTAGAAAAGGTAAAATAAATAATTAACGCTGATGGGAGGCTAATGAAATCCTAAAACCGACAGAAATTGACCTCCCATCAACGAATGGTAGTACGTGTCATATATTCAAAAATAAATATAAAAAAATTTTGACCGGCGGACCTGAAGAGTGATAGAAAATCCACCAGCCATCTGTAAGAACTGCTTTGAATGAGTAAACCGATTACTAAAAGAAAATACATGAACATGACTTGCCTTAGTTACTCAATCCGGTTTGTTTGCTTAAGTACTCTCAAATTTGGGACAAAAACAAATCATGCATTCAAGAGCATGATCTTTTCCCCAGTGTGCATACCAACTGTGACCACAATTACGATTTAAGCAGATTTTGTTAGATTTCATCTGTCATGGTATGTCACGTAAATCTATAAATCTTCAAACCTGATGGGAGGATGAAATGGGTTGCAACCGCAGAGCGCAAGTTGCCCTCCCACCAGGATGTCAAACTTGCTATAGTATGACTAGTTCGTATTGATGTCATAAAAAATTTTCCCTGATGGGAGACGGGGAAAAAGCACTTGCAGCATGGAAAGGTCTCCCATCAGGACCATTGCTACTTCTCGATCTTTTCGTGAAGGTGTCATAAAAAATTTTCTTTTGAATCTAGAATAAAAGGAAAAAAATAAATTAATAATCATTCCAAATATAAGCCTGATAAATATGAACCAAGTAGTTGAAGTTTGTGAGGTTTGCAAGAAAAGAGAAAAGGAAATTTATCAGATTGACGCAGAAGTATGTTTTGATTGTTGGACGGAGAAAACTAGTCCAGAAATATATTCGGAAAATTAATGCTGAAAAGAAGTCAAACTGATGGGAGCAGTGTGATGAAACTCCAACACACTGGCAATTGTCTCCCACCAATACCGGTGAGTTCGGTAACAGTCTATTTTGTATTTTGGATAATAAAAAATTTACTCAAGTAATTGTTTAACCCATAGGATGTGATCTTAAAAATCAATTTTTAAATATCGTCGGCTCTAATATATGATATGAGTATCGAGCCTTTCGATTGGTTTAATCGATTTTTCGGTAGTAGACCATTTGGCCGCCGAAATAGTTTGTTTGAAGGATTTGATGAAATGCGGAGGGAGATGGAAAGAGAATTTGAAGAAAACCTTAGAGATATCGAAAATAAAGTACCAAAAGATCTGGTTAAAGAATACGTGACCGAAGATGGTGCCAAAGTTAGGGAAATTGGTCCGTTGGTATATGGCTCCACAACTACGATAGGTCCTGATGGCAAGCCGATCGTAAGGGAATTCGGGAATGTGAGGCCTCGGATGAGAGCCGGAGCATCGCCAAACATTTTGACAGAACGACAGCCATTATCGGAAGTAACATCAACTGACAAGGAGGTAATCGTTACCGTAGAACTCCCTGGCGTTTCTAAAGAACAAATCAAGATAGAGGCCAACGAGAATCAAGTCGATGTCAAGACAGAAGGTGCAAAAAGAAAGTATCACGAAGTGATCGACCTGCCAACAGAGGTGGACATTGAAAGTGTGAAATCCACGTTTACTAATGGATTGTTAGAAATTACCTTTAGTAAGAAATCGAAGGAAAAGACAAAAGGTAAATCGGTAAGAATTGACTAACAATATTATCTGGTTAATCCGACTTTGATATAGAATATGGATAAGATCAGAACTGCTGCTGTTTGTGATATTTGTGTAATGTGTACAGTGTTTGTATTATCTTTAAGTCCCATGATCTCTTTCTCGAATACACAACTAAGAACTAATACAACCACTATATGCGAAAACGGTAATTGCACCACGACGACTTGTGTAAACGATGAACCATGCAAAACAACGAGTTCTAATTCTACAAATATTACTTCATTTGGCGGTTTGTCAAAAAACCAGATCGTCATAACAGGAAATCTACCTTCTAAGGTTATCTAACGTCGTAAAAATAATCCAAGCCAATACTAAATAAGTAAATGAGTAATTATCACGAACACAAACTGAAATATTCTTTTTAAACTTGGTCTCTTTGTGATGAGCTTTTCCTTTTAGCATGACTTCTTCTGGGTTTGGCAATTGCATTTATGATGTCTTTTTCTGTTATGATACCCACAAGCTTGTCATGTCCTCCCACTGTGTCAATAACAGGTAATCTCCGGATATTCTTCTTACTCATGATATCCATAGCTTTAGACAAGGTCATCGTACTGGTGCCAGAAATTAATGGATATGACATGTACTCTCTTACCGATACGTGAGGATAAAACAGTTCCATGGAACCTACTAATTTGACCAAATCTCTTTCAGTTATAATACCAGCTGGAGTACTTCCATTATTTGTCTGCTTTAGTATAACTAAACATCCGACATTATTATCATACATGCTCTTACAAACTGACTTTATGGTAGAGTTTACCTTTGATGTAATGACCTTCTTTGTCATAAATTTGGAAATAGGTAATGAATAAATTGCCATTGAGAATACTTATTTATTATCTTTAATATTGTTTGTCTGTTGTAATTAATTTCTAAATTTCTTTCAATTTGTTTGTCAGAATTCTCCTCAGGGCGACCGAGATAGGCAGAAGAATTCATTTTGTTTTATTGAGTTGAGTTAGTTATTAGTGAATATTCATCGCTCTGGACGTTGAATGCCATCGATTTTATTCTTTCAGGATTGTTCACGTAAAATGAAAACTCGAATGGTGCTTTCTTGTTAGAATTAATAATATCGGGATTTGTATATACATAGTCGGTGTCTATCACCTTGTGTTCATTGTCATAAAATATCCCCGATACTTTGACGGAGTTGGCAGGGTTTTGACCACGATTTATTACTTCTCCGAGGACTCTAAAACTGTTTGATTGCTTATAGTTTTTGCCGATACTTAGCAGCAGAGCCTCTGGTTTGGTATCATCTGATTTTTCAAAACTTGCTACGAGTACATATTTACTGCTACCTGGTAATGGTTCATCCAAAAAGATACTGAATCCAGATCTACTTCCGGGCTTTAATAAATAATCATTAACATATTTATCTCCGGTTGCGGTAATGATCCCATTTTTATCATATACTATTGCGGTGATACGGACTAATTCTATAGGATAACTAAAGTTATTTAGGACTTCGCCAACTATCGTATCATTACTTAAACTAGAGTATAATATTTTAGGAGTTAGCAAAGGTGCCTCAGTTTGCGTTTCATTAAAGATCGGAAATTCTAGCACCTTGTCAGTCGTTATTTCAACCTGGGCATGGAGGTTACTAAAATAATGGAAGGTTGTACTTGATCCGCATATGACAGCCGCTACTGCGGAGAGGACTATAAGTGCAAAAAATTGTTTTGATGCAAACCGACTCATTGCTAAATAATATGGGATTGTGGGATTTAAATGAAATGCATGGCGGAATTCCGCCTTTCTTGTACACTTATTGCTTTATTACTTCCCAGGTTGGATGTATTTCATGCCATCCCTTCGGCTTATCTGTTACCCAGGCGCCCCATACGTGGACCTTGTCACCTTCTTTAGGAAGATCGACGCGTTTTAGGTCTTGGTCCTTTGGAACTACTTCGACCACTAGCAATCCATCAGTTTTCTCTTCATTCTTATCGTTAGCAAGGAACTCGTATTTATCCTCTAATTTCAGCAAGAATTTGTAGTCTCCGTCATCCATTTTTTTAGTATGCATAACATCGCCAACAGCGTCCTGACAATCGGCTAAAACTTTAAGATCTTCTTCATTAGAAGCGCCGTTCAATACATTTCCATCTCTGCAGTGTTCACCTTCTTTTGACTGATGCTTTTCTTTTGTTTCTTCATCTTCTTTGTCTATCAATTTTTGTATATCTTTTGGCAGGGGGTTTTCTTCTTCTTCCTCTTCAGAAATTGCCTTTTCCATCCTTTCTCTCAGTTTTTCAAATTTATCTGCAAGTACCTCCTCATTCTTCTCTAATTTATCACTTGAGAAGTATTGTGATAAATGCGCGAAAGAAATAAAGTAATTCTGATCTCTGCGTGGACCTCACTCCCGCGGATATAATGACTGATTAGAAACCATGGTCATGAGAAATCAGATTTATCTCCGCACACAAAACTCCATATGACATGGGCAGAAGATCAATAGTATTGTTAGTTTCTGCTCCCATACTCTTTTTGAGTAAGGTTCTCTATTCGAGGAATTTGGAACTTTTAAATCTGACTGATGTGACAATCAAATTCGCCCCGACGCATTCGAACTAATATGACTCACATTCTTCAACAAAAAATGGCGAACTTTATTCTAATCGTTAATGCCCTTTTTGTGTAAAATCCAAATTATTAGGAAAGTCATCGAAACGGAAGTAACAATCGAATAAGGCCATGGTATGAACAAGTTGGTTACGATGTGAAATCCTGTGGGTAGTAAAATAATAGTGATAGCTTCTCTTCCGGAAAGAGCTTTTTTACTCATTCTCCAGATTGCAATTGTGAT